>NZ_JBATHX010000265.1:0-6395 GCF_049667265.1 Algibacter sp.
CCTATCCACTACCCGCCTATAACTCAAGAACCAAAAGAAGCAGTAAGAGCTGCGGCACATGGGGATATTAATTTAATAACGCTTTTAATGGGCGCACAAGGGCGTGGTTTACAAGTGCAAAACCATAAAGGTGAATGGCTTGATGCTATTGCGGAGCCTGATGAATTAATGATTAATGTTGGTGATATGCTTTCTAGGCACACTAATAATAAATTAAAATCTACCATACATCGCGTTATAAATCCTCCGAAAGAACTTTGGGGAACATCGCGTTATTCTATTCCATTTTTTATGCACCCAATTAGTGATATGAAGTTGAATGTTTTAGAAGGTTGCATTGATGAAAACAACCCTAAACAATTTGATGATATTACTGCAGGTGAGTTTTTAAACGAACGCTTAATTGAATTAGGACTTAAAAAATAGTAGGCAGACCACAGTTGGCAGTAGGCAGTTGCTTACTCTTATTTTTTACTGCAAACTGAAGACTGAATATTGCACATTAAAACAATGGATTTACAAGACCAACTTAAAAATTTATTTCCTGAGCATATTGAAGAAGAAACTATTTCTGACACAAAGGATGCTTCTGATATTTGGATGCAAGATGACCCCATACTTTGTAAATATGAAAAACGCAAAGGAAAACCTATAACCATTCTTGAGGGGTATACTGGTGCTACCGAAGACTTTAAAATTTTAGCCAAAGAAATTAAAACTAAACTGAGCGTTGGCGGTAGTTTTAAAGATGATAAAATTATAATTCAAGGCGATTTTCGTGATAAAATCATGCAAATGCTAAAAGAAAAAGGGTTTAATGTAAAACGCGTAGGCGGCTAATTTTATGGACAAGCAAACACTTCATATTACTAATGGTGATAACCTGACGAAATATTTAAACGAATTAGAAATTAATGGCGAAAAACTAACTTGGCAAGAAATGCTTTGTGAAGGCCCAACTTCTCCAAAGATTTTCTCGGATAAATTTATAGAGAAAAGAAGCGCTTTTTTAAATGAGTTTTATAATGTTGATTTAGATTTAGAACAAATTGATTTTGTATTAAATACCCAATTGGGAAATCCAGAACGCTATTCTGAAATTGTCCTTTGGTTTGAATACGATTTGTTTTGTCATATTAACATGATTGCTGTAATCAGTTTGCTTCAACAAAAAAAAATTACTTTGCCACTTTATTTAGTTTGTAGTGGACGCGTTCCTGGAAGTAAAACCTTAAAAGGGTTAGCTGAATTGACTTCTGCACAACTTATGAGTCATTATAAAGACAAAGTTTCATTAACCGAAAGTGACATTGATTTGGCCACAACAATTTGGGGTATTTATTGCGGTAAAGACCATAATTTGCTTAAACCATTTATAGTACAAAGCTCGTCATTTAAATACTTAACAAATTGTTTAAAAGCACACCTAAAACGTTTCCCTGATTCTATTGATGGATTAAATACTTTGGAAAGAAATATTCTCGAAATTGTCAGAGATAATAGTATAAAATCGAAACATCATTTGTTGGGTTATGCCCTAAATTACCAAGGTTATTATGGTTTTGGTGATATTCAATTAGAACGACTTATTGATAAGTTATCTGTTTTTTTAACTGAAGAAGACAATTCGTTAACATTAAACAGAGCTGGACATGAAGCTTTACTCGGGCAACATAATTTTGCCGTTGAGATTGATAGTAATATGACTTTTGGTGGTGTGAATAAATACGATTTCCAGTTTAGTAAAAAATTAAATAAACTAGTAAAAACAGTAACCAATGCCCATTAAAGAATCTGAACTTATTTTAAATCCAGATGGTAGTATTTATCATTTAAATTTAAAACCAGAACACATTGCAAGTACCGTCATATTTGTAGGTGACCAAGATCGCGTTAGTAAAGTAACATCACATTTTGATTCTATTGAATTTGAAACTCAAAAACGCGAATTCAAAACACAAACTGGTCATTTTAAAGGCAAACGGATAACCGTAATTTCTACTGGAATTGGCCCTGATAATATTGATATTGTTTTAAATGAATTAGATGCACTTGTTAACATCGATTTTAAAACTAGACAAGTAAAAGAAAAACTCACAAGCCTTGATATTATTAGAATAGGGACTTCTGGGTCTTTACAAGAAAACATACCTGTTGATGGTTTCGTTTTAAGTACACATGGACTAGATTTAAATGGCATGCTCCATTCATATCAAATAAATTCAATTAGTAATTTAGATATAGAAGATGCTTTTATAGAGCAAACCAATTGGCATACTAATAAATCAAGACCTATAGTTATTGAAGGAAGTAGTAAACTATTACAAAAATTAGAAAGCAATAAAACACATAAAGGCTTAACTGCAACAGCTGGAGGGTTTTATGGGCCACAAGGAAGGGTTTTAAGATTAGCAGTTCAAGATTCAGAATTAAATTGTAAAATGGATGTATTTAAGTTTAATGGTATTTGTATTTCTAATTTTGAAATGGAAACTTCTGCAATATTTGGGTTGGCAAAACTACTAGGACATGAAGCCATGTCAATAAATGCGATTATTGCAAATAGAGCTGTTGGGACTTTTAGTAAAAACCCTGGAAAAACTATTGAAAATCTTATTACCTATACACTTAATAAAATTATAGAATAAACCAATTGATTTAATGAAGCAAGTAAACATTGGCGGTGTGCCAGAACATTTTAATTTAGCTTGGTATTTAACGCTTAAAAATGGAGAATATAAAGAAAAAGACATCAATTTACGTTGGCATGATTATTACGGCGGAACGGGCGCTATGTGTAAAGCATTAAGGAATGGTGATATTGATATTGCTGTTATTTTAACCGAAGGGATTATTAAAGATATTATTGACGGCAACCCTAGTAAAATTGTTCAAACCTTTGTAGAAACGCCACTTGTTTGGGGTGTGCATGTGGCTCATAATTCAGATTACAAAAAGGTTGAAGACCTAAAAGGCACTAAAGCTGCCATAAGTCGTTATGGATCTGGCTCGCATTTAATGGCTTACATCAATGCTGAAAACCATAATTGGGATTTAGAAAAAGATCTAGATTTTGAAGTGATTAAAAACTTAGATGGTGCCATTGAAGGTTTAACCGAAGGTAAAGCGGATTATTTTTTATGGGAAAAATTCACCACAAAACCTATTGTTGATAATGGTGTTTTTAGGCGCATTGACAACTGCCCTTCTCCATGGCCTTGTTTTGTTATTGCTGTTAGAGAAGAGTTTATTGAAAACAATAAGACAGATTTAAAAGCCATTTTAGAAATTATTAATAACACCACTTCCGATTTTAAGGATATCCCAAGTATTGATAAGTCTATTGCTAATCGCTATGAGCAAAAACTTGAAGATGTTCAAGAATGGTTAAGTATCACAGAATGGTCTCAAGAATTAATTGATAAAAAAACGGTTATGAATGTTCAAAAAGAACTTTTCGCTTTAAATATTATTCCAGAGATTGTTGATTATGAGAAGTTGACTTGTAAGTTGTAAACGTTTTAAATAGTTAAAACAAAAACGAATTTAAAAAAATGAGAATAAAAAAAATAGGTATATTTTTCACTATAGTTTTAATATTAACATTTTTTTCTTGTTCAAATAATGATGATTCAGAAAGTAAAAATTTAGAAGTTAATGAAGATTTAATGATTTCTAAAGGTTCTTGGACTTTCAGAAAGTTTGAGGTTTCAGAGATATTAGACAACGGCGTTGCAAATATATCTGATGAAAAAATTCGAGAAGAAATTGAATTTGATGTGACCGAAGATATGAGTAATATCCTGTTAAGTTTCAAACAAGATAAAACAGGAGCTTTCGACTTTGAAGATGGCACTAATCTTCATAGTTTTATTTGGGATGTAATAAATGAAAATCAATTGAAACTCACTTTTGATAATGGAACAATAGAAATTCATAAAAACTTAACTGTTTCTGCTTCTAGTTTATCATATGAAACACATTGGGAAAATCGGAGAGTGGGTTATCCAAATGTTAGTATTGTTGATTTTATAAGTGTTTTTTATTTTGAATAGCATAACTTCTTAACTACATCAATACAACTCTCGGCTGTCAATATCCAAACCTTGAATAAACAATATAGAAGCCTGAATATCATCATGCATTACGCGATCATCTTCTACAAAAGGAACATCTTGTCTGTATAGATTAAGAATAGATTCTATAAATTCTGAAGATTTTAGTGGCACTCGAAAAAACATGGCCTGCGAAGCGTTGAATAATTCAATAGCCAAAATACGCTCCACATTATTTACCAAAGTATATGCCTGAGTTGCAGCATTAGCTCCCATACTCACATGGTCTTCTTGTCCGTTTGATGATACAATAGAATCGACACTTGCAGGCGTAGCCAACTGTTTATTGGCACTCACAATACTCGCTGCGGTGTATTGTGGAATCATAAACCCAGAATTTAATCCTGGATTATTCACTAAAAAAACGGGTAATCCTCGAAGCCCAGAAACTAATTGAAAGGTTCTGCGTTCAGAAATATTACCTAATTCTGCCATAGCAATCTTTAAATAATCAAACGCCAAAGCTAAAGGTTGACCGTGAAAGTTACCTCCAGAAATAATTAAATCTTCGGCTGAAAAAATATTAGGATTATCAGTAACCGAGTTAATTTCCGTTTGAAAAGTTTTTTCAACAAATGCCAACGTATCCTTTGTTGCTCCATGAACTTGAGGCATACATCGAAATGAATACGGATCTTGTATATGTTTCTTTTTCTGTTTAATTAACTCACTTCCATCCAAAAAATCACGTAAGCGTTCGGCAGTTTTTAATTGTCCGTTATGTGGTCGTACCAAGTGAACAAGTTCGTAAAAGGGTTCTATTCTACCATCAAAGGAATCCAAAGATATGGCACCAATTAAATCGGCTAAATATGATAACTTATAGGATTTTAAAAGTAAATAAACACCATAAGCACTCATAAATTGCGTACCATTCAATAAGGCTAATCCTTCTTTTGATTGTAACGCTATAGGCTTCCAATCAAAATCGTTATAAATCTTTTCAATGGCGCATTCTCCACCTTTATAAATCACTTTTCCTTTTCCAATTAATGGTAAAGCTAAATGAGCTAAAGGCGCCAAATCGCCAGAAGCACCCAATGAACCTTGCGTGTAAACTATTGGTAAAATATCATGATTATAGAAATCGATCAGTCTATTTACAGTTTCTAATTGCACACCACTATGCCCATAATTTAAAGACTGAATTTTGAAAAGCAGCATTAATTTAACGACTTCATTAGGCACACGCTCTCCAGTACCACAGGCATGAGACATGACCAAGTTTTCTTGTAAAACCGTTAAATTTTCTTTAGAAATTTTGACATTATGTAACGCCCCAAAACCAGTATTGATACCATAAATAGGTTTGCTTCTAGTTTTAAGTTTGGCATCTAAATACGCTCTACAAGCAATAATTTTTTCTTTTGATTCATCAGATAATTGCAGTTTTTTCTCTTCAGAAATAATACTGTTGATGATACTTAAATCAAGGAATTTGGATGAAACGGTATGAGTCATGCTTGTATTTTGTCATATTTTAATCAAAAATCAGAATTCATTATGAAATATGCAAAAAAATGTTAATAATTTATCAAATTAACTATGAATATTCAGCAATTTTTTATTTTTGAGCTCTAAAAAAATTATAATAATGAATAAATTACTTTGTATTGCTTTTGCCATCGCTGTTTTCAGTTGTAAAAATGATGTAACTGCAGATTACGCCATTATTTCTGGTAAAATTACAAACAAACAAGCTGGAGATGTTACTATGAATAGTGAAGATAGAACATTTAAAGAAATCCTTGATATTGCTGAAGATGGCTCTTTTACTGATACATTGAGCACCGATATTAAATCTTATGTGCTTTATGATGGTACAAACCCTGTGTTTCTTAAAGTTGAACCTGGATTTAATTTAAACATTGCCTATGATGCTTTAGACTTTGAAAACACCATAGTTATTTCTGGGATTGGTTCTGAAATTAACAACTATTTAGTTGTTAAAAGGAAAGGCGAAATGGAATTAAATAATAAAAGCGCGGAAGTTTTTGTTCAAGATGAAGAACAATATAAAGCGAGCATGATGGATTTCAAAAATGGGCAATTAGAACTTTTAAATAATTCATTAGGATTGCCAGATGATTTTATTTCTAATGAAAAAAGGAATATAAACTATGGTTATTTAGGCAAATTAAATACTTATGAAAGAGCCCACAAATATTTTACCAAAAATGAAGATTTTAAAGTTTCTGATGACTTTTTAAATGAAGTTGCTGATGTTGACTATAATAATATTGAAGATTTTGAATTTTCAAGTGATTATAAAGGCATAGT
>NZ_JBATHX010000266.1:0-1505 GCF_049667265.1 Algibacter sp.
GGGTATTCCTTTATGATTCAAAAGTTCTAGACCATCCATTAACCATACATGTTGGAGATGACTCTGATTATTTATTAAATAATTGGACCTCTATGTCTGGCTTTACATCTGTAAGAGAAATTAAAACCTCAACTTATCATGGTGAAGTATCAGCACAAGAAGCATCCTTGATATATCACAACGGTAAAGAAATTATTTATATCGTAGATCGCTGTAACGGATTGGAATTAATGGTATTATATATTGGTTTTATTGTCTGTATGCCTTCCAAATTTTTGCGCAAAGTACTTTATATTATTATAGGTGTTATGCTTCTAGATATAACCAATATTTTAAGATGTTCTGGCTTGATTTTTTTAAGAGAATATTATCATGCTTATTTTGAATTTGCACATCATTACCTTTTACAAGCTTCCATGTATACGGTAACTTTTTTAATGTGGATGTTCTATGCGCGTAAAATCAAACTAAAAAATGACACTATATAAAACAGATAAGGTTCGCTTTATATCGGGCCTAATTATTATCATTATTATCTATTCCTGGTATTTCTTGTATTTTGTAGAAAATAAGCAAACGGCTAATATTCCAAGGAAAATTAGACACATCATTACCCTATTAATTACGATAACAGTTTATTTTGTTGGAACATACCATCTTGGTAAATTAAAGGATACTTGGATGGCAACCATTTGGCATATTGTTCATATTTCGGGTTTATTTATTATTACTTCCATTGGTTTATTTGATTGGTTTATTGGCGGAAGCTTAATGTTAAGCCGATTTGCTAAAACCATTCAGGAAATACTAATATCTCCAGTTTTATATGTTGCCATGGGGCTGCTTAACCGTAGTTTAAAAAAAGAATCTTAACTTTATTCTATAAAACAAATAATAAAAATTGCCACACATACTTAAAAACAAAAATCTAGAAATCCATTTAGACCTTCCAACTGAAAACTATAATTTTTCGAGATTCGACTGGACAGGAAAAATAGTTGAAGTTACATTCAATAACATCCCTGTAACTACTATCGAAGATAAAGCGAGTAAAAACGAACATCATATTGGAAAAGGTTTTTATAATGAATTTGGTATTGATAGCGCCATAGGATTCGATGAAACTGAAATAGGAGATTGGTTTCATAAAATAGGCGTGGGTCTATTAAAAAAAGAAGGATACGAATACTTCTTTAATAAAAACTATAAAATCAACCCTGCCAAATTTAAAGTTACTGCTAAAGTAAATAGCATTTTAATAATTTGTGAATCTGAGTCTGTTAATGGCTATTCTTATATTTTAAAAAAGGAGATTTTATTACTTGATAATGCCTTCACAATTAAATATAACTTACAAAATACTGGCAAAAAAAACATCAGCACAAGTGAATATACTCACAATTTTACGGCAATAAATCACGATTCAATAGGGAGAAACTATGTGTTAAAATTTCCATTTGAAATAAAACCCGAACTATTTACCGAAACTGTAAACCCAGAACAAA
>NZ_JBATHX010000267.1:0-2000 GCF_049667265.1 Algibacter sp.
CTCCAGAAACTTGTGTACCTACGTCTACTTGATTTATGGGTTCAATGGTTCCGGTTGCCGTAACCATAGTGGTTACATCTGCTTTTTTGGCGAGTACTGTTTTTGCTTCAACAATAATAGCGTCGCCACCTTTTAAGAAAGTGTAACCTACAATTGCAAGTGCTGCGACTACAATGCCTGTTATTATAATTTTCTTTTTATTTTTTTTCATGATAGTATAGATTAAAGTTTGATATCGTTCCCTTGATAAAATTGAAGTAGTTGGGTATACAAAAGGCTTAAATATTTTGTCTGAATGTAGTTTTGCTCGGCATTGGTATATGTATTTTGGCTGACCACTAGATCGGTGGTACTCAAAGCTCCTAGTTCGTACTGTTTCTGTGCCAATCGGTACGATTCACTTGCAGCATTTTTCGCAACTTCGGCGGCTACCATTTGGCTCTGGGCCGCTGTTGCATTTTGCCAAGCCGTTTCTATTTTTTGATATAGGTCTTTTTCTTCTTGTGCCAATTGTAATTGGGCCATATCAATATTTATTTTGGATTTTTCAATTTCTGTTTTCGTTTTGTTCCTGTTGAAAATAGGAACGTTTAAAGAGAGTCCGACCCGTTGATTAAAGTTTAGGTCGAGCTGGTCGGAAAAATTAAAATCCCGTGTTGAGGTATAACCGGAGCCAAGGCTTCCTGTTAAGGAAAGTGTAGGTAGATATCCCCCTTTGGCAATATCCAGTTCCTTTTCCGAAACGGACACATTGATTTTACTTGCATTTATTTCGGGAAGTTTTTCCAAAGCCTGACTATAGATTAGATTCACATCAGGAATCAAATCTTCATCGGTGCCTGTCGGTTCGGCAATTTGAAATGCAGTACCGTTCGGAAGCTCCAAAAGCTGTTTAAGAGTCAATAGCTGTTGGGCATAATCATTTTTAGCGGTTATTAGATTATAGGCATTCGTAGCCGTGTTGGACTGTGCATCTGTATAATCCTTTAGGGCAATGGAACCAGCTTCTAAACGGGCCTTGGCCTGCTCCTCTTCTTTTTGCGATGCAACTAGGTTGTTTTCTGCTATCGTGATGTTTTCTTTACTATAGAGCAGTTGAATATAACTATCGGCAATACTCAGGATGATATTGTTTTTGGCCTGCTCCTCATAAAAGGAATACTGATCAACCAAAAGTTTGTTTTGTTTTATTTCATTATTGATTTGGTTGCCTTGAAAAAGGGTTACCTGGGTATTCAACCCTAAACTTGTAGAATTTATCTGTTGGGAAACAAAATCACTGGTTATCGGGTCAATCGAATTCCCATTGGTAAAGTTCTGTGAAGCCATACCCGATAGATTGGGTAATCTTGAAGATCTTGACAATTTATAATCCTGAAGCGTGCTATTTTTTTGCAAAACGGCCTGTTTTACGGAAATGTTATGCTCCAAAGCATAGGAAATGCAATCTTCTAAGGACCAAATTTTATTGTGATCACTTGGAGTTTGCTGACTCTGTACAAACTGCCCGAGTAATACTAGAAATATGATGATTGTTTTTTTCATGTCGTTGTATGCAATTTTGATTGAAATACGGTACAAATATCCGTCGGTTGTCATACAATATCTATTGAAATAGATGGATGGGGGAATTGACTAGACCAAAACGGTTATTTTCCCGACGGGATTTTTTAAGGAATTGCATCTTGATACTTAAAACGTTGGTT
This sequence comes from Algibacter sp., assembly GCF_049667265.1. Lineage (GTDB taxonomy): Bacteria > Bacteroidota > Bacteroidia > Flavobacteriales > Flavobacteriaceae > Algibacter_B. The sequence continues at coordinate 1,707 of NZ_JBATHX010000267.1, forward strand.
TAAGGGTCAAAATGTACCGGGTATATCCTGCTATCGATACACCAATAAGTCCTTGAAGTATGCTTAAAAGCGGCACCGAGGGCGCAGCCCACTTTCAGAATAACCTAAATGAAATCCTTTGGTTTTTGCTGTACCCAGTAGTGAGATCTCCATTTACAAAACCATCCCGTCCATAGACAAAAACCTAGGATTGGTTGATTGGTTTTCTTTTTGGATGATTTGTAACGGTTCTTTGTTTCATAATCTAAAAATGGATCAAAATGAAAACAAAAGCAATTTTATTAAGTATTACGG
>NZ_JBATHX010000268.1:0-5099 GCF_049667265.1 Algibacter sp.
GAATTTATCATTTTATTAAAAAAACGATAAAGTCCATTTCCTTTGGATTCTCTCCAATACATGAAGATTCCGAATAAAATGGCTCCTATGAATACGATGAGTTCTAGTGTCATAATCTTTTATTTTGAAGTTGATTTCTATAAAATTAGTCTATAATTTTTAAATATTGTTACTAATTGTTTCGATTGCCCACTCCTTAAGAGAATCATCCCAGGTTTCAAAATTGGCATAAAACGATTCTTTATCATACCAATACCAAAATAAAATATCTTTTTCAGAAATGTTAACTAACAACATCCAAATTAAATCCTGATGTTTAGCGTCTAAGGAAGAGTGCGGTTGATGTAAAGCTTCATAAATCTTCACATCAACTATATCTGCAATTTTATACTCGTTACTAGTTTCTAATTTCTCCAAATAGCGCTCAACACTCATTACTTTTTTTCTCGCATTTATATCAAGTTTATTTAAATAACTCTTAAACAAAATAGGGTCATTCAAAATATCTTTTATAGGATGTTGTGGCTTTTTTAAATACTGAGCCATTTCAAATTTCTTGATACGCTCATAGCGTTTTGTTTCTATTACTTTTTCTAAATCACATTCAATAATTAAATGGTCTCTAAGTTTTTCCATAAGCTCTGGCTGCTCAATTTGGTAAATTAAAACATCATAATTTGTATCTTTAATAGCTTCCTTGTACCAAGTTTTGTCCTCAAAAACAACTATGGGTTTTATAAAATCTCTTAAAACATAAACACCTCCAAAGGCTCGTGTGAAAAATGAATCTGTGGTGTATTGAAGTTGATGCAACTCTAAATCTCTATTTCGTAAATCGCCATGCGCAATAGCTGAATCTAAAAGTTTCTGGTGCAAACTTTCGTCAATAAAATTATTCCCATTATTAAATTTATCAACAAGTTCAATCTGTTCTTTTTGGATATACCATAATTTATCAATTAAATGAAAATTGATAATTACTTTATCATATTTTAATACATCCAAAGGTTCATAAAAGACATCAATTCCTTGGTCGAAATCTAGACAAATAGCGCAATCTCTGGTAATGTCTTTAATCTTTTCTCCATGAATTTTAAAAACAAACTTCATGATATCTCTATCAAACGTATGAAACGGCAAATACACCGGTTTTCCTTTTTGAAGTGGTGAAATGATGATGCCATGTGGATTTGCTTCTCCATTATTTAAATAATGAAAATCTTCTTTTTCCTCAGCAATTTCTGGACTCCAACCTATACCATCAATATGAAAGGTTTTTAATTTTGTTTTAGAAAACCCGAGTTTTACTAAGCATTTGTTGTAACGCTCAACAAGTTTTCCGCTTACCGGAATTAGTTCGCTTCTGTATAAATTTGCTTTTTTTAGTTTGTCCATTTTACGCTAACAACTTATGAATTTGGGCATACTGCAACAACACAATAGTTCTTGTATCTACTATTTGGCCATTATTCAACATATTCAACGCGTTTTCAAAAGGCATTTCTACTACTTCAATATCTTCATGCTCACTATCTAATCCACCGCCTTCGTTAACTTTCATATCATCAGTATATTCGCCAATAAAAAAATGCATTTTCTCAGTCATAACTCCAGGTGAGGAATACGCTTCATAAACCTTTTTAACCGACTTTAATCGATAACCAACTTCTTCTTCGGTTTCTCTAATTACACAGGCTTCAGGGTTATCTTTATCTAACATGCCTGCTGCAATTTCAACTAAAAACCCATCCTCATTATCATTCAAATAAGTTGGCATTCTAAACTGTTTGGTTAAAATTACCGTTTGTTTTTCTTTATTGTATAATAAAATACCAGCGCCATCTCCTCTATCATAAACTTCTCGCATTTGGTTTACCCATTTGCCACTTGTCATTAAATAATCAAAAGTGACTCTATTCAGAATATAATAGTTATCAGAAAGTAATTTCTTTTGAATATTTTTAATTTGCTTATCGCTCATTATCAAACGTTTTTCTAGCTTTAGTCTCAATATTTAATTGATTCACTCTGGCATCCACTTTTCGTTTAAAATCAGTATCAGCAATAGTTGCAACATTATCTAAATACCGCACGACTTCTTGACGACGTATTTCAGAGAAGTCTAAACCTTTCATATTCCCTCGCATCAATTCTTGAAGCATATTAAACTTGGTATCGTAATCTTGTTTAAAATATATTTCTGGGTTTTCAAACCAATCTTCTTCCAAATCAAAATCAGTCAATCGTAATGAAATGGCCGATTGAATATTACGAACATCACGAGATGAAAAGAATGGAAATACCGCTTGCATTTCCTTATACAAATTCGCGTAAAATAAATGCTGATTGGTTTTAAAATGCTTTTCTACATGATCATAAACCTCGTGAACACGCTGTTCTGAAGGTTTATCAATATTGCTCAAAATATCGCCCATATTTTTGGCTAAACCTTGATCTTGCAAATAGCTATAATTTTCTGGTCCTTGCATGTTTACAAAATCGGGCATGGTATCATCTAATTTTCGCCACCAAAGATGATCTTGATCTAAAAAATCATGCTCTGTTCTGGCTCCATCAATTTTAAAACGGCCTTGAACACGAGAAATCACAGCTTTATCCAACATTTCTGGAAGATTGGTAAATAACCCAATAGAACTGTTTCCGTAGTTAACCGCATAAGCACCTTCGGTATATCTTAAAAATACACCAATCACTTCCTTAACACCAGCCGAAACACCTTGAGCGGTTCGCTCTTGTAAATTATTTTCGGCATCGTCAATGGGTGCGAAAATTAATTTGGTAGGATCTTGCATAGGTTTCATCCATTCTACCATCTTTTCTGCTGAACCTCCTTGAAAAGTTGAAATCAACGTATCTGGCATCGGGTGGAATAAAAACGGAATATCTAAAGTGTCACAATGTTCTTTAAGTCGTGTTGCAATGGCAGCAATCAACATGCTTTTTCCTGTTCCAGGAATTCCATAGCCCATAAAAACTGGCATAAAACCTCCTAATTCTTGAAATGGGTTTTTCTTTGCTTTGAAATCGTAACTCAGCATCCGTTCGGTTAAACGACGTGCAAAGTGTTTCGCATCACGATTACCAACTATTTGCTCAAACTGAATTTTATTAAACTCAATACTTTTTGCGGTTCCTTGAAATACATTGCTCCATCCTGCAACAGCAAACTCAGATTTTTCAAGTTTATAAGTTCTATCTTCAATAGTTTCGGTGTATTCTAAACTACTTTTTCTTAATTGAATTTCATCAATTAAAGCTTCATAATAAACCACAGTAAAATCAATGACATTTTTATCTGATTTTATAATATCTGGATGTCCTAAATATTTATCATAATAAAATAAACTACATGAAATCCCTTTGAGCGGCGACATTAATGACACCTCTGGAATACCAGCAAACTTTTGTTTCATCACACTTAAATCGTCTGAAGCATGCGGTTTTAAATCGTGTAATATTTTATAAGCTGTAGCAAATAACATATACGCTGTGGCGGTATGCATTTTACTTTCAAACTCACGTTTTCCGTTATTATCTAAGGCCGATTTGTTTTCATTTAAACTCGATAATCCTGAGGCATCATAGTAATTATCTTTTATCCAAATACCAAGTGTTATGCCTTCTTGAACAGCATATAAAGTCTGATTTAAATAGATTGGTATCGCAATAGAATCAGGCAATAATCGCTTTTTTAATCCTAAAATTGTTTTAGAAACTGATGTTATATTGGTTGGGTTTGAACCATTATTGGCACGCGATAAATACAATAAGATAGATTCATCCTTTGCATCCTTATCTCTGTTTTTTGCACGAGATCCCTGCTCCCATTGCACACTTTTCAAGTATGATGAGGCTTCATCACGAAGCATATCAAGTTCGGATAATTTTATTGGAAATGTTGAGTTGTGTTCCATTTTTTTTTAGTGTTCAGTACGGTCTCAGTAAGCAGTATTTACTCAAAGCTGCTTACTTTAACTTAAACTGTTATAATTTGATTTTTCTCGTCGCAAAACTGAAAACTGAGACTGCGACTGTAAACTTTATTTATTTTATTTCTAATCCAGCAACTTCAATAGGCGCTTTAGCCAATGTATTCATAATCTCCGGCGTTTTATTGTACAATAATTGAATGATTCTATGCGGAGCAAAAACATACTTTTGTTTAAAACCATCGTCCCAACGCTGTAACACTTGCTTACTGAAAAAGCTACCTTCCTTAAATTCACTTTTCGACGTAACTTCATTAATTCTCAAAGAAAATGCATAAGATTCTAACGGAATTTCCTTTTTTCCAATACTCTCTAAAATAGTATGGGTTATTTTATGATCGTCTTTTGCAAACACATTATGCAAAGGTCCTAAATCTATACGCTTTATATGTTTTGGAGATAATTTTGGTAATTTTCTATCAATAGTATACGCCATGGTATCTAAGGACATCTCTCTATCAGCAACCGATTTTAAAACTTCATAAATGTCATCTTTATACTCGTTTACATTCTTGCCATCATAATTAAAATACATAAAGCAAATAAATGGTCGGTTATGCGACACATCATAAAAACTCCAGCTAATCAATAAATCGGCTCCAGAATCTTTCGGAGCAGTTACAATTTTACCTTGAACAAATCGGTTAAAAATAAATTGCTTATTTACAGAAGTATAATAAACTATGGAAGCCGCTTGAAACAATTTACTTTTACTAATAGGCTCTTTTTTTCGCAATAGCGTATCTAAAAACTCTTCTTTAAGCGTGGCAATTGGTGTCAGTTTTCCAAGGTATTCGTCTCGCAATTCCAAATCGTTAAACAAATACCGAAATTCCAAATAGTTAGGAAATCCAGACTCTGTTAAATCCACTTTCATATTATCCTCGTCATCGTACATGTACTTAACACGCATAGCCTCAATGGAATACAATAACAAATCGCAATATTGCTTAAACAACTGCACTTCAATATCATTACAAAGTTTTTGCCGCTGAACGGCTACAATCAATTCATTAAAAGCAAAATTTACCATTTTATGATAAAACACATAATGCTCTTTGGAATCGAGAATTGCAGAATCTAATGGAG
>NZ_JBATHX010000269.1:0-13572 GCF_049667265.1 Algibacter sp.
TATTTACACTACAGCTTATGAAAATGCAACTACAGACGCTACAGTTCATGGATTTGAAGTTGAAGCGCAAATTGATTTTATTAAAGATTTAACGATTGCAACAAATTAAACTTTTACAGAATTGAAAGATGGCGTACGATTAAGAATACCAAAGCACAAAGCCAATGCTAGTTTGGGGTATGACATCTGTAAAAACTCCTTTGTATCATTAAACTACCAATTTGTTGGAAGCAGAACCGATATCAATTTTTCAACTTATGCAAATGAAGCGCGCAGTAGTTATTCGTTAGTTGATTTATATTTTAGTCATAAATTGATTAAGAACAAGTTGAAGCTTTTTGCAAATGTTACTAATGTATTTAATGAAGATTATTTTGAAATTTTAGGCTACACTACCAGAGGTAGAAATGTGAGTTTAGGATTGAATTTGAATTTGTAGATTTTTTTCCAGACCTGTCAGGTTTTTAATACCTGACAGGTCCTTAAGTCCTTGTAGGTTTTAAAAACCTAAAGGGGCTCAATATTTATTTAAATCTGTTGGAATCTCTTTATCGGAATACAGGCCTAAGCCTGAGGGTATATAATCTTTACTATAATTTGTAAATTCAAAGGCACTTGTTTTTTGCGAAATAATACGTCCTGAATTTGTTATATCTGAGATTGCTGCAGCAAGAAAAGGCTCGTCTTGATTTCCTAAAACGCCTAAATTATTGATGCTTTCACCTAAAACAATATCCGGATTTAATCCATCAAAATAATCGGTATTGCCTTCAACATTTAATGATTTATAAATTAAGGGTAACATTGCATAAGTATGTCCAGGGTTTGCACCTTGTCTGTTATAATCTGGAGAATCATAAATAATTGTTGATGCTTGGTATTTTCCTCTTGTTGTGGTGCCAATTTGAACAACATCAATATATGGTCTTAATGAATTTATTACTAATTCACTTGCTGATGCACTAAAGTAAGTTGTTAAAACATATACTTTAGATAATCCTAGGCTGTTTATTGAAGCATCGTTGTAACTATCAATAAACCGATTAATTAGTGCTTCTGGGTTTTCGCTTTCATACACGGCTTGAAACTCAGAATTCCATTGTTCTGTGCTATAAACATCGCCCGTAAATTGTCCCGTAATTAAACTTGATAATAATATAGCAGTAGTTACCGAACCGCCAGAGTTGTATCTTAAATCTAAAACCAATTCATCAATATTCGAACTTTTAAACGTTCCGAAAACATCATTTAATTCAGTATCATACGGACTTGTAAATCCGTTATACATTAAATATCCTATTTTTTTGCTATTCACATTTAAAATGGTGTTTTTAAAAATTGGATTTTCTGAGTATTGCAATTTGCTAAGGGTTATATTTTCTGAAGTTTCCTCAATAAAATCATCTGAAGAATCATCAGGTGTTGCATTATCATTATAAACACCTAAACTTATTATATAACTTGATTGACCGGCTAATTGGCTACGATTTGAACTAGTAAGTTGTTCGCCATCAATAGCATAAAATATATCGCCACGTTTAATACCTTGATCTTCTGCGTTGGTATTTGGTAATACGTGTGTAACTATGCCGTATCGGTTTGAGCTTGAAGACGCTAGTTCGAATTCTAAATACTCCATGCCATTGGTTGTGTAAATACCATCAAGTAGTTGCTCTAATGCAATATAATCACTAAAGATTCTACTAAATCTATCAACAGTTTCCGGTTGATATCGTAAATTTTGAAATAAATCGATAGGAGAAGTGAAGCTGTTTAAATAATCAGCATATTCTGAATTATTAGAAAAACGATTGTTTGCTAAATCTGGCACGTCGTCTTTATACAAATAAAAAATATTCATTCCTTTCCAAACAAAGTCGTTTATTTCGCTGGCACTAACAGCAACATCATCATTATCTTCAAAACAACTGGTTAAAAATAGGGCAGCAAGAATTAGGGTTAGGGCATTTAATTTTTTCATTTATGCAATTTTATATAAGTAGTCTGTAAAACCATAAATTTACTTACATTATTGTGTAAATCCTATTCTTAATAAAAAATATGGGAATTAGCTGGGGTTTTACTGTAATTTGGCGGATAAACCCGCGTAAGGCCTGCCTGCCGGCAGGCAGGGATTGCAGCGGATAGCCCACAGCCCGACGAAGGAGGAGCGAGGACTTGTAGCGAAACATTTATGTTCATGAATTCAAATATATAAAATAGAAAAGCATGAATAAAAGCCCGACCCATTGCGGGTTACGCCCGCAATTTTTATTTTTTTTTAATTGTTGTGTAACAAAACAAATAGATGGTCGTCGTAATATTAAATAGCCGTAACCAAGCTGTATGTTTAAACTAAACCAAAATGACTCAAAAGGAGTTTTTAAATATTGTAATGCCTTTTAAGGATAAAGTTTTTCGTTTAGCAAAACGGTTGCTAGTTTCGACGGAAGAGGCTGAGGACGCCACGCAGGAAGTGTTATTGAAGTTGTGGAAAAACAAATTAAAAATTGCTGAGTATAATAATGTTGAGGCTTTTTCGATGACTATGACAAAAAATTATTGTTTTGATAAATTAAAATCGAAACAATCGCAGAATTTAAAAATTGTGCATAGTAATTATGAGGAGAAAAACACACCTTTACAAACGCAGGTTGAATTAAATGATAGTGTGAATTGGGTAGCAAAAATTATTGAAGAGTTGCCAGAACAACAAAAAATAATTATTCAATTACGAGATATAGAAGATTATGATTTTGATGAGATTGCAAAAATGCTGGATATGAATAATACAGCGGTTCGCGTAGCCTTATCGAGAGCAAGAAAAACAATAAGAGAAAAATTAACAAACACACACAATTATGGTGTTAAATAATATAGAAAAGTTACTTGAAAAGTACGAAAACGGTGAAACATCGCTTAAAGAAGAGCAGCAGTTAAAACACTATTTTACACAGGAAACTGTAGCGCCGCATTTAGAGGTGTACAAACCCATGTTCGCGTATTTTTTGGTAAACAAGCAAGAGCAATTTACTAAGGACGTTCCATTAAAAACTAAAACAATTTTTAATTACAAATGGATTTCTGTCGCAGCAGTAGTGGCACTTGCGCTAGGATTTTATTTTGGTACCACAATAGGTCAAGGTGATTTAGGTACTTATGACGATCCGGAATTAGCTTTTAACGAGTTTTCGAAATCTATGGAAATGATTTCTACAAAATTCAATAAAGGCGCAGCAACAGTTGGTTATCTAATGGAAGTGAATAAAGGCGCATCAACGCTTGAATATCTTAACGAAGTTGAAAACACAACAAGTATAATTTTTAAAAAAACTAAATAGAATTAATGAATACAATTAAATTAAAAACAAGAACGATGAAAAATAAATTAATAGTACTAGTAATGGCCATAATGTTATTACCCTTAACTGGGATGGCACAGAGCAATATTTTCGACAAATATAGTGATAGTCCTGATGTAACTTATGTGAACATAAAACCTAAAATGTTTGAAATGTTAACTACAATAGGAGTTAGCTCTGATGATCCAGAAGCCCAAGCATATATGGAAATGGTTAAAAGTATAACTAGCTTTAAAACGATTGTTACCGATAGTAAGATTATTTCTACCGATATTGCTAAATGGGTAAAATCGCGCTCTGGAGGTTTAGAAGAATTAATGGAGGTTAAAGATGATGGTACCGAGGTAAAATTTTATATTAAAGAAGGCAAAGATTCAAACCATGTAAAAGAGCTCTTAATTTTTGTAAATGGTATTGATAAAATGATGGAAGATAAGATTGAAATTAACGGAAAAGAACGTAAAATTGAAACCGTAGTGATGTCTATGACTGGTGATATAGATCTTAGGCAAATTTCAAAGCTTACTGATAAAATGAATATCCCTGGTGGAAAACATTTAGAAAAAAATAAATAATCGATACATCAATCATGCAACGAACAATCAAATTTATAGCAATCACATTATTTACAGCGGTTATTTTAACTAGCTGCGGTAATGATGCAAGTTTGCAACGTTATTATGTAGATCATCAAGAAGCTAAAAACTTTATTTCGCAAGATTTTCCGCTATCAATGATTGATATTGATAAGTCTAATTTTACAGATGCCCAAAATGAAGCCTATAATTCCGTAAATAAATTGAATTTTTTAGGCTACAAAGCAAGCGAAAATGATTCTGAAACGTATCATGCTGAAATAACAAAAGTGAAAACTATTTTAAGTGATAAAAAGTATCAAGATTTATTGGATTTTAGTGATAAAGGCAAAAAGATATCGGTAAAATTTATTGGAACTGAGGCTGAGGCTGATGAGGTTGTCATTTTTGGAAGTGCTAAAGACATGGGATTTGGAATTGTAAGAATATTGGGTGATGACATGAACCCAGAAAAAATGGTTACTCTAATAAATGCATTGCAACATGCAAATATTGAAGAAGGTCAAATAGAAAATATTATGAATTTCTTTAAATAATTTGTAGTAATTATGTTAATGTAAAAAGGCTTCCTAGAAAGGAAGCCTTTTTTGCTAATAAATATAATTTTTATTTAAACGTTAAACTCGAATTTCACTCTTGATTTCCTTTTTTTGATTTAGAATTGGAATAAAAAATATTGATAACAATGGTAAAAAACACGATAGTAAGAATTGTTAAAACAATAAAATTATCAAGAATTTTTAAAATTCCACAAACAAAAATACCAACACCCATAAATCCTGTAAGTATTAAAGATTGTTTGTCGTTTAACATATTGTATTTCTTAAATTCCTGTGTAGTTACTAGGAGTAATACGTTTTAATTCTTCTTTTATTATATTTGAGACTTCTAATGTATCAATAAAATTTGAAATAGAATCTTGATTTATTTTAGAATTTGTTCTTGTTAATCCTTTTAATGCTTCATAAGGGTTAGGATATCCTTCACGACGTAAAATGGTTTGAATAGCCTCTGCTACAACTGCCCAGTTGTTTTCTAAATCTTCAGCAAATTTGCTTTCATTTAAAAGTAGTTTATTTAAACCTTTTAAAGTCGATTTAAATCCAATAAGTGTATGGCCAAAAGGAACACCAACGTTTCTTAAAACGGTACTATCTGTTAAATCACGTTGTAATCTAGAAACTGGTAATTTCGCTGATAGGTGTTCGAAAATAGCGTTTGCAATACCTAAGTTTCCTTCAGAATTTTCAAAATCTATCGGGTTTACTTTGTGAGGCATGGCAGAACTTCCAACTTCGCCAGCTTTAATTTTTTGTTTAAAATAATCCATGGAAACATAAGTCCAAATGTCTCTATCTAAATCAAGAATAATTGTATTGATACGCTTCATGGAATCAAACAAAGCTGCCATGTGGTCGTAATGTTCAATTTGCGTTGTTGGGAACGAGTGTTGTAATCCTAACTTTTCTTGAACAAATTGTCCGCCAAAAGCTTTCCAATCAATATTTGGATAAGCCACATGATGTGCATTAAAATTACCTGTAGCACCACCAAATTTAGCAGCGCTTGGAATATCATTTAATAAATTAAATTGCTCTTCTAAACGCACCACAAAAACTTCAATTTCTTTACCAAGTCGGGTAGGAGATGCTGGTTGCCCATGGGTTCTTGCCAACATTGGAATATGCGCCCAATCTTTTGATAAGGTCTTTAGCTTTTCTAAAACGATGAAATATTCTGGCACATAAACATCGTTCATAGCTTCCTTAATACTTAAGGGAATTGCAGTATTGTTTATGTCTTGTGAAGTTAAACCAAAGTGGATAAACTCTTTATACTTAGTCAAGTTTAGCTTGTCAAATTTTTCTTTAATGAAATATTCAACTGCTTTTACATCATGATTTGTAACGCTTTCAATTTTCTTGATAGCCAAAGCATCCTCAGAAGAAAAATCTTTATAAATGGCTCTTAAACTATCAAAAATAGCAGTTTCTAAATCTTGAAGTTGAGGTAACGGAATTTCGCAAAGTGCAATAAAGTATTCTATTTCAACTAAAACACGATATTTTATTAAGGCTTCTTCAGAGAAATATGGCGCTAATTCACTTACTTTACTTCTGTAACGACCGTCAATTGGAGAGATGGCGTTTAATGCTGATAATGACATATAAGATTGGTTTTTTGAAGTTGCAAAGATAGAAAAGAAAGTTAGAAGTACGAAGTTAGAAGTGTGAAGTTTAAAGCTGATTTTAATGTTAAATTATATTACCTATCGCTTCTTATTCTTTTTAATTTTCTTCAAAATATGTCGCGCTCGTGCTTTAAAAGCTGCACTTTGTTTCGAGAAATCGTCTTCTAAAATACGAGCCAACTCTGGGTATACCCAGTCGTACTCTTTACCAAATAGAAATAGTGTAGTCATACTATAGGCTTTTGAAGCTACTTTTTCATCGTTTATCATGTAATCAAAACAGTTTTCGATAATACGTTCTATATGTGATGCAGTTAATGCTTTTTTCATTTTGTTATCCGTTTTATCGGTATAAGCTACGGCAAGAAATTCACAGATTTTGGCCACAGGTCTAACTGCCGAATCTAAATGAACTTTATGCATGTTTTCTGTAAAAACATCTAAATAAGGAATAATAGTATCAATATTGTCATTACACATAAATTCAAACACCCAAGAAGCACGAGGCGAAATTTTGTCGTCAACCATAAAGAGAATTTCAAGTAATTTAGGAATCAATTGTGGATTGTCATGCATTAAATGCGCATAATACAACCGCTTTTCGCGCGAATGATTTACATAATTTAATTCGTTATAGAGTTGTTCTGTAGTCAAAAGGTTTTCTTATTTTTATAGAATAAAAGTATTAAAATGAAAAATATAAAAAAAGTAATTATTTTATTACTAATAGGATTTATAATTGCTCAATTTTTTGGTCCTGATAAAAACGAAGGCGATTTAGCTTCTATAGATGCTTTCATGGCAGAAACGAATCCGCCAGAAGATGTGAAAATTATTTTAAAGGACGCTTGTATAGATTGCCATAGTGATGTGACTAAATATCCATGGTATAATAACATTACACCTGTAAATTATTGGCTGGAAAGTCATGTAAAAGATGGTAAAAAACATTTTAATCTGTCTAATTGGGAAGGAAATTCAGTAAAAAGGAAAGACCATAAATTCGAAGAGCTTATAGAAATGGTTGAAGACAAAGAGATGCCACTAAACTCATATACTTGGACTCATAGTGAAGCTAGACTTACCGATGCTCAAATTAAATCTGTTGTGGATTGGGCAAAATTAGTTCGTATTAAATATGGTTTGGAGCCGAAGCCAGAATAAAACCAGAAGCCCTAACCTATCCTTCCCCAAAGGGGAAACGAAAGCAGGATTTTAAAAATTTTATGAATAAAAATTTACTCATCATTGGTTTTGTATGGCCAGAACCAAAGAGTTCTGCTGCTGGTGGTAGAATGATGCAACTTATTGAAGTTTTTCAAAATGATGGTTATAGCATCACATTTGCGAGTCCATGTGCTAAAAGTGATAATGCTTTTAATCTGGAAAGTATTCATGTTTCTCAAGTTTCCATAGAACTAAATAGTTCCTCTTTTGATGTTTTTGTAAAATCACTAAATCCAGATGTGGTTTTGTTTGATCGTTTCATGATGGAAGAGCAATTTGGTTGGCGCGTTACAGAACAATGTCCGAATGCTGTTAAGGTTATTGATACCGAAGATTTACATTGCTTAAGAAAAGGTAGGCAGCAAGCATTTAAAGATGGTAATTCATTTGACACATCTTATTTGTTTAACGATATCGCAAAGCGAGAAATAGCTAGTATTTATAGAAGTGATTTGAGTTTAATTATTTCTGAAGCTGAAATGGATATTCTCAAAAATCAGTTTAAAGTTGATGCATCGCTTTTACTTTATTTACCTTTTATGTTAGATGCCATTTCAGAAGAAAAGATAAACGCACTTCCTAAATTTAAAGATAGAAGTCATTTTATAACCATTGGAAACTTTTTACATGAGCCCAATTATAACGCCGTTTTATATTTAAAAGAAACGATTTGGCCATTAATTAGAAAGCAATTACCTAAAGCAGAATTACATATTTATGGCGCTTATGCTTCCCAAAAAGTGAATCAACTTCAAAATGAAAAGCAAGGTTTTTTAATAAAAGGTTTTGCTGAAGATGTTAATGAGGTGATGCAAAATGCAAAAGTGTGTTTAGCCCCCATTAGATTTGGAGCAGGTTTAAAAGGAAAACTAGTTGATGCCATGAACAACGGAACACCATGTGTCACTACAACTTTTGGTGCAGAAGGTGTGTTTGGAGATTTAGATTTTAATGGTTTTATTGAGGATAATCCAGAAGAATTTGTTGAAAATACTATTAAACTTTACAATAATGTTGGTTTATGGAATGAGAAACAGAAAATCGGATTTTCTATAGTTAATAAGCGTTTCAGTAAAACGGATTTTCAAAATAAGTTTTTAAATCGGTTAGAAGAAACTGCTAAACATCTTAGCGAAAAACGACTAAATAATTTCACAGGTCAGATGCTTCAGCATCACACATTGCAAAGCACAAAGTTTATGAGTAAATGGATTGAGGCGAAGAACAAAGATTAATTAATTAAATCAATCACTTTTTTAACCCCAACGGTAGCCGTTTCTGCAATGACGGTTAAATAAGGTTTGCTATCCACACTAGGTTTTGGGTCAATAAAATAAGTTGGTGTGTTTTCTGGAACATAATGCATTAATCCTGCTGCAGGATACACTTGCATGGACGTACCAATAATAACCAGAAAATCTGCAGTTTCACAAATTTCAACAGCTGTTTCAATCATAGGAACATCTTCTCCAAACCAAACAATATGTGGACGAAGTTGGTAGCCCTTTTTACAAACATCGCCTAAAACTAAATCGGTTTTCCAGGTTTGAATCTCATTCTCATTATTTGTGCTTCTAACTTTTAATAATTCGCCGTGTAAATGAATCACGTTGCTACTTCCTGCGCGTTCATGTAAATCGTCAACATTTTGAGTAACTATGCTAACCTTGAATTTTTTTTCTAATTCGGCTAAATTAAAATGTGCTTTATTTGGTTTTACTTCAAATAATTGCCTTCTACGTTGGTTATAAAAATCTAATACCAATTCTGGGTTAGTGGCAAAACCTTGTGGTGTTGCAACTTCCATAACATCATGACCTTCCCATAAACCATCGGAATCTCTAAAGGTTTTAATGCCACTTTCGGCACTCATGCCTGCTCCTGTAAGTACAACTATGTGTTTCATTGAATATGCATTTTTGTCATTCCCGCAAAGGCGGAAACACACTCAAATATACTAAGTATTCATTAGTTCTCTTAAGATAAAAAACTTTCTTAATTTTGAAGCTTATGATAGATTTAAAACTCCTTGAGCATTTAGAAACGTATTTAACCGAACACCGTTTAACACGTTTTGAAAAGGTATTATCGCAACGCACAAAACATTTTACTGTTGCCACAGAAGATGTGTATCAACTTCACAACACAAGTGCTGTTATGCGTACTTGTGATGTTTTTGGAATTCAGGAAGTTAATATTGTTGAAGAGCAGAACTCCAAACATATAGATAGAGAAATTGCTATGGGTGCTCAAAAATGGGTGGATTTAAATAGATTTGATTCGGTGATAGATTGCATTTCAGGTTTAAAAAATAAAGGCTATCAAATAGTGGCCACAACGCCACATACTGATGATTGTGAATTATATGATTTTGATGTAACTAAAAAATCGTGTTTTTTCTTTGGGAGAGAAACCGAAGGTTTATCGAAAGAGGTTTTGGATGCAGCCGATTGTTATTTAAAAATACCTATGGTTGGGTTTACTGAGAGTTTAAATATATCGGTTTCGGCAGCCATTATTTTACAGCATGTTACAACGAAGCTTAAAAAGTCTAATATTAATTGGCAATTATCAGAAAATGACATACATGAAAAACGATTAGATTGGTGTAAAAAAACCATTAAAAGCTATGATGAGATTGTTGTGCGTTTTTATGAAACAAACGGACTGCCAAGTGATGACTGAATTTAGCAAACGGACCCCGCGTTAGGGATTGAAAAGGAAAGCCCACAGCCCGACAAAGGAGGTGCGAGGACTTGATTGAAAAAGCCCGACCCTTGTGGTAACGCCCAAGTAATTAATTTAAATTTTTCTACTTCGGCCGTGGCTAAGCACCTTATATTCTTCGTAACATTCGCTAATAGCGTCCAATATTTGAAGGTCGTTTGCGGATTGAATAAAACCTTTGGAATAGTTACATTGACTCACAATTTCATCTAAATCTACACGCTCTACTTGCAATAAAACGGTAAGCATTTCACGATCAAAACGAGAGGCTAGGAGGTTTCTAATTTCATCATCTTCCTTCATTTTTTTAAGCTTTCTGAGTTCGTTTGGCTTTTTACCAAACATACGATATAGGAAATCTGCTGGATTAAAAATAGAACCAATAACATTGGTTAAACCAGATTTTTTGCTCGCCTCGTAACCAGAACCTTGAAGCCCTGAAATACTGTAGCGATAATTGGTGTTAATATCTGGAACTTGTTTAATATCAACTTCCAAATAGCCTGTAAGACTCAATTGATTTACAACGACTTCTTCAAGAGCTAGTGCCAATTCGGTAAGGGTAATTTTTGAGCTTCCAAATTTTAACCAGTCGTTGGTAACGCGAACTTTTATGGATTTGAAACCTAAATATGAAAAGTGAAGGGTATCGTTAACTTTGGCGGCAATTTTAAATTCGCCTTCCTTGTTTGTGCTAGTTCCAATTACTTGGTTGAGGTTAACAATATTTACGCTTTCTAGAACCGAATCGTCGGCCGAATTAATTACAACGCCTAAAACCTTATCTGCTTCTTGCGCCATTGATATAGCTGATGCAAATAATAAGGTAAATAGTAAAATGTAATTTTTCATAGGCTTTTATTCCATTTCAAAAGTAATAAACAAAACGGCAAATAATGCTGTATTGTTTTATTTTGACTTAAAATTAACAAAAAAGTTTAAAATACTTCCATATACCGAGGCTGCCAGGTAGAAAACGCAAAAAAATTATATATAAAATTTTCAAAAGAGTGTCTCTCCAACCACTCTGGAAATGGAGTGGTATTAAATTATAAAACTCCTTAAAGTCATGCTTTTAAGGAGTTTTATATACTGTAATTTATTTCAATTATCTTCTAGAACGTCTAGGTCTTGAGCTTCCAATTTCGCTATTATCTGAACGTCTTGGTTTCGAGCTTCCTTCGCTTCTGCGTCTGTCACTTCTGTTTCCTGAAGAAGCGCCTTTTTTGTCGTCACGTCTTCCACCACTACGGCTATCATCTCTTCGTTTTCCGCCGTCACGTCTTCCGCCACCGCCTTTTCTGTCGCGTCTTCCGCCGCCGCCGCGGTTTTCAGAAACTTCAACATTTACAAAACGACCTTCGTGTTTAAAATCGGTAAAATGTGCTAACACTTTCTCTTTTAATTCATTTTCAGTATTAAAGAAAGAAAATGAATCTTTGGTTTCCACTTTAAAAACATCGTCTCGACCAAGCACTAGTTGCTCTTTTAAGAAATCTTTTAACGACATCCAATCAAAACCATCTTTACTACCAACGTTAATAAAGTAACGTGTTGAGTCGTTTTTACTGCCTCTACTAAAATCACGTCCACCTTCACGTCCGCTATCTCTGTCAAAAGAACCTTCGGCAATATTTAAGTTTTTAGATTTATTATAGTAGTTGTAAAAACGTGTAAACTCAACCGAGAAGAATTTTTTAATCAATTCATCTTTATCAGTATCAGCAAATAATTCATTAATACTTGATAAATGCTTATCAATTTCATGATTTATTTCTGTGTTGTGTATTTTATTGGCAAGCGACATTAATTGTACTTCGCAAATATCAGCGCCATCAGGAATTTCCTTTTTCTCGAATTTTTTATTAATAATACGTTCAATACTTTTTATTTTACGCACTTCACTTTTCGATACAATTACCATCGAGATTCCTGTTTTACCAGCTCGTCCTGTTCTTCCAGAACGGTGTGTGTAAATTTCAGGTTCATCAGGTAATTGATAATTTATAACGTGTGTAATATCGTCAACATCAATACCACGAGCAGCAACATCGGTTGCCACAAGCATTTGTATTTGTTGGTTTCTAAACGATTTCATTACTAAATCTCGCTGATTCTGACTTAAATCTCCGTGCAACGCACCAGCGCTATACCCATCTTCAATTAAGTTTTCAGCCACTTTTTGAGTATCACGTTTTGTTCTACAAAAAATAACAGAAAATATATCAGGATTCGCATCACTTAAACGTTTCAAAGCTTGATAACGGTCTCTAGCATTCACTAAATAATATTCGTGAGATACATTACTTGTACTTTCATTCTTAGTTCCAACAGTAATTTCCTGTGGACTTTTCATGAATTTTTTAGCAATCGTTGCCACCTCACGAGGCATCGTTGCAGAAAACAACCACGTGTTTTTATCTTCGGGTGTGTGCGATAAAATATCAGTAATATCCTCTTTAAAACCCATGTTTAACATCTCGTCAGCCTCATCTAAAACCGCATATTGGATTTTAGAAATATCAACCAAACGCCTTTTAATCATATCTTTCATACGTCCCGGAGTCGCCACAATAATTTGTGCGCCACGTTTAATTTCACGTGCTTGATCCTGTATGCTAGAACCACCGTAAACCGCAACCACGTTAAGGCCTTTACAATATTTACCATACAATTTCATTTCGTTGGTAATTTGTAAACAAAGCTCTCTGGTTGGCGATAAAATTAAACCTTGGGTTGTTCTGCTATCAATATCAATTTTTTCTAACATAGGAAATCCAAAAGCAGCTGTTTTACCAGTTCCTGTTTGGGCTAACGCGACTAAGTCGGTTTCCGATTCTAATAAAATTGGGATTGCTTTTTCTTGTACTTCACTAGGTTTTTCAAAACCTAAATCTGTAATAGCTTGTAATAGGTCGTCATTAAGACCTAAATCTTTGAATGTGCTCATTTTGTTTATGTATGCGATTTGTTATGTGGTGTTACATAAAGAAGCGAATCGACATACTTAACTTAAACTTCCGGTAACACATCCTCTCTCTGAGGAATTTAAACTCTTCTTGAGTTTCAAGGCGCAAAGATACACTATTATTTGGATTATTTTTATTTGGGCGTTTTAACACGCTTTCACTACTCAATCTTTCTTGTGCTGAACTTGTTTCAGTATCGCATCAAGTGTTTTTTGTAAATTTAAATCAGCCTTAAATCAAACTTATAGTTAAGCACAAAAAGGATTTCAAACATGCCGTTCAATCGTTAACGCGGTTGTCAGCTGACTAATAGAATTTATTAAATGTTTTTCCTTTTTTGGAGAGGTTCGTTTAATGTTTCGCGGATATGAAATCGTTTTAATGTTTTATATCCGACGTTAAACGAAAATAGTAGAAAATTTTGACAAATCCATGAGATTTCAATTTTTGCCAATCAATGTATTTCATTACTTCCTCAAATTCCCAATCCGTTCCAAAAG
>NZ_JBATHX010000270.1:0-1797 GCF_049667265.1 Algibacter sp.
GTACAGGACAGATAAGGATAGATTTACCACAAAATCCTCCTAAATTCGACGGATTGGTTATAGAAGTAATTGATAACAAAGGGCTTGTGGTTTATGAAAAACGATTGATTCACGATAAGGAAACGAACTTTTTTCAAACCGCAGAAAATTATAGTGTTACTCAAGATAAAGAGAATCCGTTTTTATTTTATATGGGAGAAACCACAATTTTGTTTGATGAATATAGTGGCGTGTTAATAACGGTAGCAGTTAAAGGAAAGCCAACTAGTATTATAAATTTTCCTTTTGTAGCGATGAAGCGCACAGATTCTGTAAAAGCAAGTATGCCGTTAACCTCATCAACAAAAGCTTCAATAACAGAAAAAGATAGCAGTTTTATAATTGAAGCGAACAATATAAATGGTTTTGAAAAATTGAAATGGACCCTTAAAGTTTCAGGAGAAATAAGGTTAGATTATAAATATGCTGTACAAGAAGGGTTTTATGAATATTCAGGAATTGGTATGCAAGTAAACACCAAAGCAGTAAAAAGTAAACGTTGGTTAGGAGAAGGCCCAACAAGAATATGGAAAAATAGAACAGAAGGTGGTATTTATGATGTTCATTCGGTTGATAAACTTATAAATATACCCGGAGAAGTGTACAATCAACCAGAATTTGAAGGTTGTTTTGCCCCTTGGAAATGGGCTATTTTTCATATGGATGATAATGTGTCTATTGGTTTTCAAAACAATAGTAATGTTGTTTTAGGAGTGTTAAACCCAGTTAATGGATACAATCCGCAAAGAGCAACTTGGGAATATCCGAAAAAGGAAGGCTTTTATTTTTTTAATGCGATTCCTGCTGTGGGGTCTAAATGGAAAAAACCAACCGAATTTGGTCCAGATGCACAACCAGATCATATTAAAGAAAATCAATCGGGTTCAATCTCATTTTTTATCAATTGGAATAATGAAATGAGTGATGATAAAACCTTTAAAATATCAATAGAATAATAAAGAATCGTAAATAATTAAAAATGAAAAAATTTAAAAATATCAGTTTCGTAGTTGTAATGCTAGGTCTATTTTTTTCCTGCGGAAATAAAGCAAAAAAAGAATCAGCTGAAGCGGATACAAATTCAGAGTCAATAGTACAACCACCAAATATCGTATTCATACTATCGGACGACCAATCTTGGACAGATTACAGTTTTATGGGAGATGAAAATATTGAAACACCTAGGTTAGACAAATTCGCTTCAGAAAGTTTAACGTTTACTAAAGGGTACGTGCCAACATCATTGTGTTCACCTTCATTGGCTACTATTATTACAGGGCAGTACCCTAAAAATCATGGTATATTAGGAAACGATAAAGTTTACGAACGTGGTAATATCCGTGGAAAAGAAAGAGCAGAAGCCTATAAACCAGTTATTGCAGCTTTTGAAAAGCAAGCTACACTTCCAGATATGTTAAAAGACAAAGGCTATTTATCATTCCAAACGGGTAAATGGTGGCATGGAAATTATAAAATTGGTGGTTTTGATTATGGTATGACACATGGCGACCCTAATCGAGGTGGAAGGCATGGTGATTACGGATTAGAAATTGGTAGAAAAGGTCTCGATACCATTAATAGTTATTTAAATCTAGCACTCAAAGAGGAAAAACCGTTCTTCTTATGGTATGCGCCATTTTTGCCTCATAAACCTCACACTCCGCCACAACGTTTATATGAAAAATATAAAAAGAAACCCGATTCTGAATACCTTGCAAAATATTGGGCCATGTGTGAATGGTTTGATGAAACTTGTGG
>NZ_JBATHX010000271.1:0-2058 GCF_049667265.1 Algibacter sp.
CCATTAAGTGATAGTGTTTCCAATTCATTCTCATCATTCTCAAAAATTAAAAACACTTTCAGTTCTGGATGTATTTCCAAAAATGTTTTAACCCTTTCAATTCCCATAGCCTTAAATGCTGTTGCAAATGCATCAGCTGTCATGCAGTTTTCAGCAATTACAGAAATACTTAATAAATTTGTTTTACTAGGATATCCCGTTTCGGTATCAATAATGTGGGCATAACGATTTCCATTTTCATCAACTTTAAACTTCCTATAAGTGCCCGAAGTTGCCATGGCTTCATCCCTAATACTTATGGCTGTTAATATGACTTTTTCACCTTCAAAATTTGGTTCCTCTAAACCTACTTTCCAAGGGCTTTGTTTCTCAGAATTTATACCCTTAGCTTTTATTTCTCCACCAATTTCAACTAAGTAATTAGAAACATTATTTGATTCTAAAAACGCACCAACTACATCAACCGCGTATCCTTTGGCTATGGCATTAAATTCTAAGTAAACATTAGGATTAATTTTTTCAATTACGCTTTCACGTCTATAGGTTTTATCGAAACCTACGTATTGCATTAAACTATCAATTTTCAAACTATCTACTACCTCAATTGTATTTTCCGAACCAAATTTCCATGCATTAACAATATTCCCAATTGTTGGGTCAAATGCACCACCAGTTTGTCCAAAAATCTCTTTTGAAGCGTCATAAACATTTATAAAATGGTTATCAATTTCATAAGCTTCATTTCTATTCAATTTGGAAATTTCCGAATTCGTTTGATAGGTAGACAAAGATTTATTAATGACATAAAACAAACTATCTATTTGTTTTTCATAATTGGTTTCAGAATTATAAATAATTGAATAACTGGTACCAAAAACACTCCCTACAAGCTTTGTGTTTTCATTACTTTTTTTACAAGAAAAACTAAATGAGAGAAGTAAAAACGCGAATAAAAATTTATTCATTTATTAATATTTATTTTCAGTTAAAATTGGTTTCTAATACTTGTATTCCGTTATACTCTAACAAATAATCTTGATTTAAATAAATAGGTTGTTTTTCACCTTCTGGGTTACCTATTCCAACGCCTGCATACAAAACTTTTGCATCTTTTTCTCTGGCATGATTTTTAAAAGATTCCATCCAAACGACATCGTAATTATTAGGGTTTTCTGGTAAAATTACAGCCCGAACAATCACGAAAAAGTATTGCTTATTCTTATCAATACACACAAATTGCGGATGCTTTTTAAGTTTACTATTTACAGCAATAAACTCAAAACCACGTTGCTCTAAATCCTTTCCTACATGGTTCATGGCTAGATTATGCAATTCTTGCTCAGATAATGGCTTTTTCATGGTATAAAAATAAAACAAAAGTTAAATACATGATGACATTTTTAAATTGTTTCGATGAGATGATATATTAACCTTTTAAACTGTAAACACCTTCTTTATTATGAAAACTTCAATGACTTGTTTAGCGCTTTTAACCCTAATAAATTTTTCCTGCGGACAACAAAAGGAAAATAATGATTTTGTAGAATTTAACTCTAATTCTGAAACATTTGTTGAAAGCAACCAAAACGAACTTAACAACCAAACCAACTTGGTTCAAACTTCAAAACCCGAAACACCAAAGCAAGGTAAGCTAAAAGGTTATAAAGTTATGAGCAAACAGTTTGGAATGCCCGTTGGGATTATGCCCATACCTGATACTTGGAATGAAATTAACAATACAAAGGACGGCGTATTTCTTGAATCAAAAGATGGTGTAAAAGTATACGGTGAGCGTTTTATAACTCATTTTTATTCAAACAATCCGCAGCGCAATCAATTTGCTCAACAAAGTGGCAGTAATGTGAAAGCGCCAAAAAGCATAAATAGAGTTATTCAAGAAGATTTAAAACCTTATGCAGAGTCTCAAGGCATAAAATTAGTCAATCAATTTCCATTACCTCAACTTGCACAATTTGATAAACAATTTGACAGTTATCTTTTTAAAGGAACCCCTGAAAACAAGCAATTTCAATGTATCGCAACAGAATGGGTTGATAA
>NZ_JBATHX010000272.1:0-7715 GCF_049667265.1 Algibacter sp.
CTAAAGTTTGTAATTATTTAGATATTCCGTTACAACATATTTCAGATGATATTTTGAAAAGTATGCGTCGCGGAACTACTAAAGAAAAAACAACTAAGTTAATTTCTCAGTTTAGAGAAGCTGTTCCAAACATGACCATCAGAACAACACTTATTGTTGGTTATCCTGGAGAAACTGAAGAAAATTTCCAAGAATTAAAACAATGGGTTTCCGATATGCGTTTTGAACGTTTGGGCTGTTTTACCTATTCTCACGAGGAAAACACACATGCTTATAATTTAGAAGATGATGTTCCAGAAGATGTTAAGATTGACAGAGCAAACCAAATTATGGAAATTCAATCGCAGATTTCTTGGGAGTTAAATCAGCAAAAAATAGGGCAGGAGTTTAAAGTGGTTATTGATAGAAAAGAAGGGAACTATTTTGTTGGTAGAACAGAATTTGATTCGCCAGATGTGGATAACGAAGTTTTAATTGACGCAGCAAAAACCTACTTAAAAACTGGTGAATATACTACCGTAAAAATCACCGAAGCTGAAGATTTTGACCTTTACGGCGAAGTAGCGGTTTAATTATTGGGTGTTCAAAATTGTTGAAATACTATGGGAAAGATCTTGTTTTAGGCGTTTGCTAAATACATTATCTTGAACATATTTTTGATTCATTTCTATTTCAATACCCATATAATTTTTATGAAATTGCTTTCTTAAATACGTTGTAAAGCCATCTGCAGTTCCTAAATACGGGTAGTTATAGCGTACATTCAGTAACGGATTGTTCGATTTTATTTCTTTTTTAAGCGATGCGCAAAAGGTTTTTTCAAGCGTGTTTTTAGAATCATAAAGCAAACCAATATCACATAGTCTTTCTTTATTATTTAAAATAGGAGTAAAGGAATGAATGGAAAGATGTAATACGGTTTCATCATTCAAAAGCCATTCATTTATTTTGTTTTCAACCTGATTTCTATAATCTAAATAATAGGAATTTATTAAGCTGATCTTTTCTGCCTTTGAAAGCTTTTTTGAAAATTCTGAAAATAAATTGTTGTGATGTGTCGAGCGATTCAACTCAATAAGCAACCGACTTGTTTCGGAAAACAAACTGTAGTCAGCTAGAGGCACTAAAGTTTTATAGACATCCAACGCCCCTAAGTCGTAACCACGATGCGAGTTTAAATTGGAATGGCATCCATCAAAATAGTTTGCATATGCTTGCGGAATTTTATTTCCACCATGTTCGCAAGTTATGATGAGTTTCACAAGGTGAATAATTTATTGTCATGTAAACATCCTGCCAACCTTGTATATGCTTTTTTGATGTTATCTTCTGAGTAGTTTTTATCTATTGCTTTTAAGATTCGTGTTGAAAGCGTACCATGTTTTAAAATGGTTTCAATGGCATGATGATGTGATGGATCAATTTGCGATTTAACCAATTTAAATAGCTGTTTCCAAATATCTTGAACGGTACAAGCTTGCTCAATTTGAAATAAATTCAAATATTCTAAATTTGAAACTATATGATTTTCCCCTTCCTTAATACAAGGATTCAGAATACTGTAAAGAACTTCTTTTGTCCAAGATTTTTGATTGCTTAAAGAAGTGGTTTCATTGTTCACTAATAGTTTAACCACTTCAATAATGAGCACACAAATGGCAATATCTGCTTGCGGACATTCTTGGATATCTACTAATCTTATTTCAATCGCATTTCTATCAAAACGAGCAATGGCACCACGAGAATTTAAAAAGTATTGATCTAGAATATCTTCAGTATCAAAAGGTTTTATAGCTTTATTTATCGGGTTAAAAATGGTTGTTTGATAGTCTTTTTTTGAAAAAACTTGCTCTGGAATAACTAATCCAGTCATTTCAGGAATTTCTTTTTGATTGGCTTTATAGTACTCCAATCGGGTGTCTTTAAAACCTGTTTGTTTTCCTTCTAAAATAGGTGAGCTGGCACATAATCCTGGAATGAGAGGTAAAATAATTCTAATAGCGGCATGGAGTTTTTCAAACTCACCATCGTCATAAAAAGGTAAATTAATATGCGTACTTTGTACATTGCTCCAACCGTGACCTTTACAATTAAAAATCCGATTATACAAAGCGTAAACCTCACTATAACTGTGTTTCCAGAGTTGTGTGTCTGTTGTTGGATTCATTAACGGGTGCGAAGCCGTTGGTAAAAGTTGCGCATTTAAAGGTTTTAAAAGCGCGTTTATTTCCAGTATATTTTTATGAAATTCATTTGAAAGATTGTTCAAATTGGTCGTTGGTCCATTGGTTTTTAATTCTACAACATGCGCCACTAATTCGTTGCTCCATGCCACGTCACCATTATCAATATCGTCCGTTAATCTGCCGTTTTTTAGAGTGAGCAATTCATCAACAATAGGTGTGACTTTCAAACTAGAATTATTCACCAACATATATTCCAATTCAATACCAAAAACCTCGAATAAATGATACTTTTTTCCCATGTTAATCTAGTCTGTTTTTAAGAGCAGTTAATATTTTTGTATAAACTAAATCGCCATAGTATGCATCTTCAACACCAAAATCAATATTTGGGTTGTCGTTAATTTCGATTACCATAGGTTTCTCATTTACAACCTTAATATCTATTCCTAAAAGCCCATCTCCAATTAATTTCGCCGATTTGATGGCCATTTTTAAGACTTTTTTTGGCACCTCTTCAATAGATAAACAATCGGCATCACCGTCTTGGTCATTTTTCTTTTTAGCCTTCCAGTTGTAAATTTGCCAATGCCCTTTTGCCATATAGTATTTACAGGCATAAAATGGCTCGCCATCAATGAGTCCAATTCTCCAATCGTAATCTGAAGGACAAAATTCTTGGGCAATAATCAAATCAGATTCTTTCAACATAGTGTTTGCTAAATCATTAAATTCTTCCAAGGTTTTAGCCTTTTTTACTCCAAAGGAAAAGGTAGAATCGGGTGCTTTTAAAACACAGGGTAAGCCAGTATGTTCTAAAACTTGGTCAAGATTATCTTTATGGACAATAATGGTTTTAGGTGTGTCAATATTAGCGTTTTGTAAAGCCTCCGCCATATAAACTTTATTGCAACATTTTAAAATTGCATCTGGATAATCAATTAAAGCAATACCTTCCTGTTGTGCTTTACGCGCAAAAGCATAGGCCTCGTTATTAACTTCGGTGCTTTGTCGTAAAAATAAAGCATCAAAAGATGAAAGTCGCGTTAAATCTTTTGGCTCAATAATTTCGGCGTAAATATTCATTTTTTCCGCAATTTCTAGGAATTTTTTTAATCCTTTTGGATTGCTCGGAGGCGCAGGATCATTAGGATTAACTAAAATGGCTAAGTCAAAATCGCTTTTTGCCAATTTTGGTGTATCATATCTTTTTTTAGAAAAATACTGGTTCGCAAATTCTTGTACACTTTCTATGTGATCGATTGGAATTTCAGATTCTGAAATAACTTTCACACTTTGAACGTTCCATTTGGTGTTATAATTAAAGGTTACACGAAAAAATGGCACCTGAAAATGCTTGTAAAAAAGCGCACTCAATTCTTTGTATTTTTGAGCTACATTTTGCCCGAAATAGATGCTTAAAGTAAAATCTCGGGACTTTATGTTTTTTAAACTTTGTTGAATTATATCATCAAATTCATCAGAAACAATTCGAACTAATTTTAAGGTTTTTAAATCTACAATATTTTTAACCGTTGGAATAGCTAAATGCCCTCTGGCTTCGGCTAAAAGTGACACGTAATAGCCTTTAGATTGGTAGTTGTAATCCTTACAAAGATTAAAAACACGGGCTTTTTTTAATAATGAAAACTCAGGGTTTGTTAAGTAATCTTGTGATGAGATTATCCTAATATTCTCAATGGAAAGATTCCATTTTTCGGGTTGATTAACGACAATATATTTTTGCATTAAAGTAACATGATGCTAATTGATTTATGTACAAAATTAGTGTTTTTTTGATTCCAAAAATTTTTTTAGACTTTTTTTAAATGGCTTATTTTGATTATTTTAAATGTAGTTTATGCTACTTTTGAAATATGTTTTTTTATTTTTAAAACTTATGCAATTCAGTAATTTTTCAGTATTTATAAATAGTATTAGTAATGTGTCATTACGAGTTCTAGATGCGTCTATTCCAAATGAAAAGTACGTTACAATCGATTTATCAGAAACAAACGATATACTTAACAAAGTGGACATGTCTTCATCTTCAAAATTAGAAGTTTTTGTAAATGATCATATTAAAAAACATGAGGCTCAAATTGCCTATGGCGGATATTTAGAATTAAGAAATATTTATAAGCGTAGCAATCATTTTAATGGTCAAGCCGCAGAAGAACGTAACATTCATTTAGGAATTGATTTATGGTGTGATGCAGAAAGACCAATTTATGCACCGCTGGAAGGTGTTGTTCATAGTTTTAAAAATAACACAAACTATGGTGATTATGGGCCAACTATAATTTTAAAGCATCATATTAAAGGTGTTGCGTTTTATACACTCTATGGTCATTTAAGTTTGACTTCTATTAAAAATTTAAAAGTTGGACAACCTTTTAAAAAAGGTGATAAAATAGCTGCCCTAGGAGATGCTTCAGTAAATGGCGATTACTCTCCACATTTACATTTTCAGATAATTAAAGACCTACAAGGTTATAAAGGCGATTATCCTGGGGTGTGTTCAAAACTAGATTTAGAGTTTTATAAGGATAATTGTCCAGATCCTAATTTATTGTTGAAGTTGGGAGTTTAAGGTGTTTGTTTAAGTTGTGAAGTTGATTTCTATGTTATAAAAGCATGTTTATAATTGTGCTTTTTTCATGTTTTTGTCAAATTCCGAAACCCAATTCAGTTAGATTTCGAGTGGTAATGTCGACAAAATTTTAAAATTCGTCAATACAGTTTTTCTGATTTATTTTCAATCGATAGTTTATTCTGTCTATACATCTTATGTTCGAGAACTTGTGAAGGCATTTCTATATTATTCTCATCTAAAATTATTTTAATATCTGTTATGGCTTTACTTCTAATATTATGTCCCAAATATTCATCAGGCAAATTTTTAATTGCTAGAATATTTATCCAAAAGAATACTTGAATATCAGTTGTATATTCGCCTAATCCTTCTACTACTACGTTATGTTCTGGTTTTTTTAATATATTTTTATTCGTTTTTAAATAATCTAATACTAGTTTTCGAGTTTTCTCAATATCGCACTCTGGTGCAATACCAATCATAAAATTAATTCTTAAAAAACCATCCTTTGTGTAATTAGTTAGAGGGTTTTTAATTATTGACGAATTGGGAATGTAAATATCTTTGCCTTCAACATTTCTTAAATGTGTAGTTCTTAAATCAAGGTCTTTTACAGTTCCCTTGTTTCCTTGGATTTCAATAATATCTCCAATTTCAAAAGGTCTTTTTAAAGCCAAAATTATTCCTGCCAAAAAATTTTCTCCAATATCTTTAAAAGCAAAACCAAATACGATTGCACTTACGCCTGCTCCTGCAAAAATTGTAGTTGCTAAACCTGTAAAACCTACGACACTTAATGCCATGATCACTCCAAAAAGGTAAATTGACCATTTTATAACTTGTGCTAAAAAATTAGACATTATACTATCCTGCCATTTTTTACGAGTGACTTTTACTATAATTTTAAATACTATTTTACCAAATATTATGGCTATGATTAAAACTAATATTCCAGTAATAATATTTGGAATTAATGTACTTACTTGTTCAAAATAATCATTAAAAATCCTTTGAAAATCTATATCCATTTATTGCTTGAGTTTCTAATTATTAATGTATGACTTAAAACCATTTTTTCTTTTTGAAAAACAGAAGCATACCTATTGCTACTGCTATCATTACAAACCACATGATGAAATAGCTGTATTTAAAAGAAAGTTCTGGCACATATTCAAAGTTAGTTCCATAAATACCTGCGATAAAAGTTAATGGAATAAATATTACTGAAAAAACTGTTAGAAACTTCATTATATCATTTAATTTACTGCTTATTGTTGTATGATAAATGTTAAGTTGGTCTGATAATATTTCACGGTAGTCGTCCGAAGCATCATTTGCTTGACTAATATTATCTTCAAGTTCTTTGAAATGAAGGTATGTACTTTCAGTAATAAAGTCTGATTCGGTTTTTGCTAATGAAAAAATCATTTCTTTAGCCGGTTTTATGCTTTTTCGTAAAAAGTTCAACTCTCGTTTGTAATTATTAATTTCGTTAATAATATTCTGATTTGGATTTAGAAGTAGGTTCTCTTCTAAAGTTTCTATTTTTTCTCCCAAAACACTTATTACGTAAAGATAATTATCGACTACGATATCTAATAATGCAAAAGTTAAATAGTCAGTTCCTCCGTTACGAATTCTCTTTTTTTGCTTTCTAATTCTCTCTCTTACAGGCTCGAATACATCTCCTTTTTGTTCTTGGAATGAAATTAATACTGTTTTTGTTAGTATCAAACTTAGGTTTTCAACAAGTGTTTTTCCGTCTTTATCGTCTAACCTTAACATTTTTATGGTTATCAAAGCACAATTGTCATATTCAATAACTCTTGGTCTTGCTTCTGTATTTAACACTTCTGCCATTACCAATGTGTCAAGATTAAACGAAGTTGTTATTTCTTGCATTATTGATGTATTATGAAGACCATCTACATTTATCCAAGTGACTGTGTCCTTGTGTTGGAATTCACTAATTTCTTTTACTGTCTTTACATCATCTTCTGTTAAGTTATTAGAATCAAAATCAATAATTCTTAATAAAACCTGGTCTATTTTTTTTTGCCCTCTAAAAATAAGTTCGTCTGGCGAAAGTCCAATTTCTTCTTTTTTCTTTTTTATAAATCTTGTCATATTTTTATTCATTGGAATTGATTCTGGTGCATTATTTGTCGTTAATGATATAAATTCTTAAATGCACCACAACGGTCTTGTTCTAGGATTTTTCACAGGAAAATCAGGCGGAACAAAAACGCCCGAACCTTTTATTAAGCAATAAATTAAGCATTTTTTTATACGGTGTTAGCACAAGTTTTTCTATCTTTCGTTAATTGGTTTGTTTTATTCTGCAAGAACATTCGTGATGCTAGTTAATGTATTTAATTGATTCTATGCAGAGTTCTTTTAAAACCGAAATATTGATATCAGAAAGTTTTTTCACATAAATACAGGCCTTTCCCATTTTGAATTTACCGAGTTCAGCTAATAATAATTTACTTCTCTTCGTATCAGAATAAACGTAAAGCGAGAACGCTGCTTTTCTAGGTGAGAATCCAAGAACAGGCGCATCACCTTCGTGTCCGCTAGCATATTTGTAATGGTAGTTGTCGAATCCGATAATTGTCGGTCCCCACATTTTAGATTCAGCACTAGACCATTCCTGCATCAATTCGATTAACCGAAAACTATCAGCTTTTTTCTGTTCATTATCAACGTATGAGTTTATGAAATCTGTTACGTTTTCTCCTGTGTAAGTTGTCTTTGTTTTTGTCATAATTCCGATTTTGGTTATTGCCTTAAAATTTTCTCCATCTTTCTACCTTTTGCTAATTCATCAATCAGCTTTTCCATACGTCTGCATTGTTTATACAATTCAAATTCATCCTCTATTTCTTCAATTCGATAACCACAAACGACTCCTTTAATCAAGTGTGCGTTTGGAT
>NZ_JBATHX010000273.1:0-5794 GCF_049667265.1 Algibacter sp.
CCTGCCGTTGAAAACGCCAATGGAAAATTTGATGCTCCGAAAACAACAACTGGACCTAAGGCTATATTCATTTTTCTTAAATCGACTTTAGCCATCGGTTGTCTATCTGGTTGAGCCGTATCTATGGAAGCGTCAACCCAATGACCTAATTCAACATGATCTGCAAAAGCACGTAATTGACCAAGGGTTCTGCCACGTTCTCCCATGGCTCTGCCATTTGGTAATCCGCTTTCTGAGGAATATACTTGTAATAAATCGTCACCTAAAGCTTCAATTTCATTCGCAATGGTTCTTAGGAAAATGGCTTTCTTTTTACCTGAAATTTTTGAATAGGCTTTAAAGGCCTCTGAAGCTAATTCGGCAGCTTGATTGACTTCACTTGCTGATGCTTCTGTTATTCCCCATGAGTTTTCTATATTCAATAAGGGATTAAATGTTTTAAATGTTTTATTCCCTGTTGCTGAAAGTTTTTTGCCTATGTAGTTTTTTCCTGTTATCATGCTTTACTAATCTTTATAAATATGTTTAAATATCACTACGCTTTTGTGTTAGGCCTGCCTGCCGGCAGGCAGGGATTGCAACGGAAATCCTTTTGCTTTTGCAAAAGATTGTAGTGGAAAGCCCGACCCCTTTTCGGGGTAACCTGCCTGTCGGCAGTCAGGCACCCAAATTATTTATGCTAAAATACTTAGATTTTTATAATCTGGTAATGTTGGTCTTACAGAAAGTGCCTCTTTTATAATGTTCTCTATTTTTTTACGCTCTTCACCTTGTAAAACCAATCGAGGCGCTCTCACATATTCCGACCCAATGTTAGTATGCAAGCTAGCCATTTTGATATATTGCACTAATTTTGTGTGAATATCGAGTTCTAAAAGTGGCATAAACCACCTGTAAATGGCAATGGCCTCTTGAATTCTTCCTGCTTTTTGAAGCTCGTAAATGGCCACCGTTTCAGCAGGAAATGCATCCACCAATCCTGCCACCCAACCATCGGCTCCAATAAGTAAACTTTCCAACGCTAAAGTATCTACGCCGCACATAATGGCTAGTCGATTTCCAAAACGATTTTTTATACGTGTAATATTTGTGGTGTCTCGGGTTGATTCTTTCACGGCTTGAATATTTGGGCAACTTTTCAATAATTCTTCAAACATATCAAGCGTTACTTCAATTTTATAATCTACAGGATTGTTGTAAATCATAATTGGTAAAGTGGTACTGTTTGCTACCGCTTTAAAATATTCAACAACCTCTTCATCGCTTGCTTTATAACGCATTGGCGGCAACATCATAAGAGCTTTTGCTCCATCTTGTTCGGCAGTTTTTGCTAAGGCTATTGCGGCTTTTGTAGTTTGTTCGGCAATATTCATTAAAACTGGAACTTTACCTGCTACCAAAGCAACGGTTTCTCTTGTTAAAATGCGTCTCTCCTCGTCGGTTAAGGTACTTGCCTCGCCTAAAGTGCCACCTAATACAATGCCGTGAACACCTGCATCTAACTGAGCCGTTATGTTTTTTCTAAATAATTGTAAATCCAATTCATCGTTTTGATTAAATTGGGTTGTTACTGCTGGCATGACACCTTTCCATTGAATACTCATAATTTATTTTTTTGATACTGTAAATTTATAGAAACACCTGCATTCTAGTGAATAGTTTATTATTCAAAATACATACTATATTATCCGTTTTTTGTTATTTAAACTATAATTTGAATATTATTTATGTATTTTTAATTTTTAACTACCTAAAAACCATGAAAGTTCTACCTTTTAAAATCCCGAAACCTGAAGAAGATGTTCTTATATATCAGGTTGATTATGGCGATACTTTTTATGATAAACTCCACCAACATGAAGAAATTCAAATAAGTTTGATTGTGGAAGGTTCGGGAACACTTATTGTTGGAGATTCGGTAAATGATTATAATGAAAATGATGTTTTAATTATTGGCAGTAATATTCCTCATGTTTTTAAAAGTGATTTTAGCACCTCGAAAAAAGCGCACATGGTTACTTTATTTTTCACTAAACATGCTTTCGGAAAAAACTTTTTCAACTTAGAAGAATTAAAAGAATTGCAGCCTTTTTTTAAGCGAGCTAAGCATGGCTTTAGAGTTTCATCAAAATCGAAACAGATAAAATCCTTGCTTTTAGAGCTTGAAGCTGAAGGGAAATTTAATCGCTTTTTGGTTCTCCTTCAAATATTAAAGCTTAGCTCGAAAGGGCATCATAAAAGCTTATCTTCTTTTATTTATGATAAAAGGTACACAGATAATGAAGGACAAAGAATGCGTGACGTTTTTGAATTTACAATGAATAATTTTCAAAATTACATCTCATTAGATGCCATTTCTGGGATTGCAAATATGACAAAAAACGCCTTTTGCAAGTATTTTAAAAAGCGCACTAATAAAACTTATATTCAGTTTTTAAATGAATTGAGAATTGAACAAGCTTGCAGATTTTTACAATCAAATAAAGATTTATCTATCATTCAAATTGCAGACCACGTTGGTTTTAACAACATGTCGAATTTTAATAGACAGTTTAAGGCTATTAAAGGCCATAATCCTTCAGAAATAAGGAAGCATTTAAACTAAAGTTTCTTTACGAAATCTGTGATTATAACAGTTAGAGTAGCCCCTACTTTTCCCTCAATATACTTATCGTTATCACGGTCTAATCGAATATTACGAACGGCTGTTCCTTGCTTAGCCACCATGCTTGAGCCTTTTACTTTTAAATCTTTTACAAGTACTACGTTATCGCCATTTTCAAGAATAACACCATTAATATCTCGGTGTATAATTTTTTCGCTTTCGTCTTTATGCTCGCCTGTTTCTTTGGCTAATGCCATAGCCTCGTCATCTAAATACATCATATCTAGTAAATCTTTTGGCCAACCTTCATTGCGCAATCTTTGAAGCATTCTCCAAGCCATAATTTGAACTGCCACGTGCTCGCTCCACATGCTATCGTTTAAACAACGCCAATGGTTTGCATCCATGTCGGCATCACCATTAATTTGATCCATACAAGTTTTACAAACCAAAACATCGTTTGCCACATTTTCATTTAATGATGGCGGAATAGTGTACTGCTTTAAATCTTCAGTAGAAGTGCATAATTCGCAGGTATTGTTGCTTCTTTCTTGTAATGTTTGTAATACGCTCATGAATGTGGTTTTGATTTTGCAATGATACAAAAATTGGCGCTTTCAAAAGTTTAGACTTGTAAAAATTCCTTTTAAAACAAAAAAAGGACACTTTAAGTGTCCCCTTTTTACTGAAATACAATACTTTTATTTTGAAAGGTCGTGTATCCATGTATACAAATAATCGCCATGAACACCAGTAAAATACTTGCCCCATGCTTTACCTTTTACCCTATTTTCCTCAGTATCAGGGAAGGTTTCTTTCATTAATTCATCATCTCTCTCCCACATTTTATCTAAATCGGCTAGTGATTCAAGATAAAAAGCTTCTAAAAACTCTGTTTTATCAGAACCCCAAGCATGTACCAAAGGAGAATAAAATTTGACGTATTCATTCTTTTGAACAATACCGGCATTTCCTTCCATTCTTAAATTATTAAATTCTTCCATGGTGCCGTCTTCAGGAAACGCAAAATGGCTTCTTCTAACATAACACACCATATCCTTAGTTGGTTTTTCACTCATTAATTTAACTCCGTTTATAGGTGCATAAATTTCATCGGAATGCTCATTGGCATAATAGGAACCTAAGTTTTTAAAGAATGCTTTTCTTTTAGCTTCATCTGGCCATGCTTCTTTTTCTAACTCGGCACTTCTTTGTCCGAACTTGCCTATATCTTCCCAAGAGGCAAATGAATTCACCGTTAGAAACTCGGTGTTATCAGCTGTCATGTTATGTAAATACATATTATGCCCCATAAGGTACTCATTCTTCATGATTACTTTTTCGAAGTACTCTTTTTGAGCAGCCTTCCATTCGGACATTTTAAAATCCTCTTTGTCCATGTTCCAATGGTTGGTAGTTACAGCAATAAATTCTGGTCTTTTAGGAGCTTCGTCTTGGGCAGAAAGTGTGGTTGTGCAAATCAACAAAAGCATCATAGCAATTGCTGAAAATAATAGTTTACTTGTTTTCATAATCTGTTAAAAATTAAAGTTAATATAATTGGTTAAAATTAAATACGACTTTAAGATTTCGGGTCTTTGATTATGCTATAAAAAAGTATTAGGGAATTGAGAGTTCTTATAAATATAGTTAAAAACTATTGATTATCAATAATTTAATCAAATAAAGTTTCTTTCATTTTTTTAGTCATGCCTTTTACAACCATATTATAAGAGTGATCTATTAATTCTTTTACAAGTTTTGCTTGCAATTCGCCTTCGTGAAGAAATAGGGTGTTCCAATGTTTTTTACTCATATGAAAACCAGGGCGGATACTACTATGTTCGGCACGAAGTTCTTCAGAAAATTCTGGGTCTGCTTTCAGATTTATAGCAGCTTCTCCGGCTTCCCACCTTTTTAATGACACTAGGGCAAACATTTTTCCTAGAACTTTAAAAACAAGAGTATCATTATCGAAAGGAAAATCTTCGGTGGTTCCTTTTTTTGCTAAACAGTATTCTCGAATTTGCTCAATGTTCATTTAATAAGTCGTTCTTTTGTCCAATAAGCATTCGTTAATAACCCATGAATTACCTCTATTTGACGATTACTTTTATCAGAAGAAATGGTTATCAAGATTTAAGTTTCGGAGTTTCAGTTGTACCAATTTCTAAAGCTGAATAATCCAATTTCCAACCAATGGTTTCTACTATGGTTTCAATGAGCAAAATAGTTTCTAAAGCTTCCTTCTGAGCCACTTGAATAAGTCCGCTTTCAGGTATTTTATCTTGAATATGCTGTTTTGCTTCGTTGTGTAAACCTGTTAAATCATTTGCTTCAAATCTATTAAACAAACCATCAGATTTGTCATAATAATTCAGGTTAGTTTCAATTGAAAGTACTTCTGGTTGTGGAAAATGTTTTAAAATAATTTTCTTTTTATCAGTATCGGCTTGTAATTCAATTTTAGATAAATCATAACCTATGTGTGCCTTTGCATTTATAACAACGAGTGCTTTCTTTTTACTTGAAACGAGTTTTAAAAAACGTTCTTTAACATCTTCATAATGGTAAATTTCAGCAAAATCGCCTTCAACGGTTATAAACTTACATACCTTTTTAATTTTATCTAAAAGAATGGTTGATTGCGAATTAACAAGTTGTTTTTTCTTTATGGATTTCAAAATAGTAACGACTCCAAGGGTTACTAAGATTGTGATAATTATTGCTAAAAAAACTTCCATTTAACTTATAACTTTATATAAAATAGGTTTGCTTGGTGTTGCATCATTTTCAAATGGTGCGATTTGTAAATTTAAAAAATACTCGCCATCTTCAACCTTGTTTGACACATAAATTAATTCGGTAATTGTAGCATCCATTCTTAATTTACCTTTTGTATTCCAAAAAATATTATGGCCTAGTAACTCGCCACCATCTTTTTCTTTGTCAATACTTGGTAAATCTATTAGCAAATGTTTCACCCCTTTACTAACCAAAAACTTCACAGCCTCTGCTTTTAAATATGGCCAATTGGTGTTTGAATATTGCCTTGATAGTTTATCTCGCGTATTTGGGATGGTTCTTAGAATTATAGCGTCTCTTTTTTTATTTCCTAAGGCAAATTGAAGTTGTTTTTTTGAAATGATTTTATCTTCATTTTCTGTTTCGGGGGCAACAGTAATAACT
>NZ_JBATHX010000274.1:0-7069 GCF_049667265.1 Algibacter sp.
TAGGTATTTTAAAAACTTTAGGAAGCAGCAATTGGAGTATCCGTAAACTCTTTCTTTACAACGCTTCTTACCTTATTTTATTAGGGTTGTTTTGGGGGACTATTATAGGTTTAGGACTGCTTTTTCCACAAAAATACTTCAAGCTTTTTAAGCTAGATCCGAGTGTTTATTACGTAACCGAAGCTCCAGTTTTTATCAGTTTCGGGTATATTTTAGCACTAAATATTGGCACATTAATTTTGTGTTTACTTATGCTTCTAGTACCGTCGTATATTATCACAAAAATATCGCCAGTAAAAGCCATTCGGTTTAGTTAAAAAATAATTTGGACGCCCTGCCTGCAGGCAGGCTTTCCGTTGCAAGTCCTCGCACCTCCTGCGTCGGGCTGTGGGCTTTCCACTTCAATCCCTGCCTGCCGGCAGGCAGGCCTAACGCAAACTAGAATTTCCATTAATAGTCACGAAAAGTTTAAACTATTTTAAAACAATACTATCAATTTCAAGATTAAAAGCTTCAGCTTTTTTGTTTCCAATTAAAAAAGCAATCATTTCCATTTGCTCGCCATTAAAATTCTGAAAATCTAGTTTTTCACCACGAAATGCAGGGTACATGGTGTTAAACGGAATCTCTATGGTTTCCCATTCACCAGTAGTTTGAAAAGTGGAAATAAATGAATGTTTATCAGAAACACTTGATTTTATACGAAATTGATATTTTTTACCATCACCTTTCAGTTTGATGCAAACCTTAGAGAAGTTACTCGTTTTTTTAGTTTCAAAATCATATTGAACCATTGAAAAACCGCCATTATTTTCTAACGATACATCACCCGAAAAAAAGCCATTTCCAGCGTCATTAATTTTAAAATCACCGTTTGAACGGCCACCCATTACCACATCATCAACAATGCGCCAATTCGAAATGTTACTGTTAGTATTAAAATCAAAAAGAATCATAGGTGTTTGACTAATAATTAAAAAAATAATTAAGTATTTCATTACCCGAAGTTATAAGTGAGAAAACCATATTCATTAACCAGCACTAACCACACCTAAAGTATACAATTGATCCATAGTAGGCGTTGCACTTCCTCCAGCAGGCTCTAAAGTAATTCCGAAAGCTTCACTTTCATTAGCGTTTTCTATTTCGAATATTTTATTAGCATCGGCCGTAAAACGATCAATAGTCCCTAAACTAGTTGGTGTTAAAGGTGTTAAGGTTAAAGACCACACTTGGTAAACTTTCCCTTCAGGAGGATCAGGTAAACCTTGTGCATCTAAAAAGATACGGTC
Organism: Algibacter sp.; assembly: GCF_049667265.1. Lineage (GTDB taxonomy): Bacteria > Bacteroidota > Bacteroidia > Flavobacteriales > Flavobacteriaceae > Algibacter_B. The sequence continues at coordinate 1,293 of NZ_JBATHX010000274.1, forward strand.
AGAATTTTTATCCCAATACACTTTTGCGTAGGTACTTGCAAAATTACCTTGCCCAGCTAATGGCACTTTGGTAATATTATCGTCGCGTAATACACTAATTAAAACATTGGCGTGCTCCAAACTGTTTTTTGAGTTTTCAATTTGAGTTTCTAATAAATCCTGTTGGGTTTCAGCAACTTGAATATCAGTTTGTAATTGGTTGTTTTGGTTAACCGTCCATAACAATCCCGCTGCCAAAACAACGGATGCTGCCCAACCTGCATAAGTAATCCAATTATATTTAGGTTTCGCTATAGATATCACTTTAGAATCATCACTATCAAATCCTAAAGACTGTTTAATACGTTGTAAAATATGATTATTATCTCTTTGCGATGTTGAAGCTGTTAGTTTAACAATGGCGGCTTCAATTTCTAAAACCTCTTGTAAAACTTCAGGATGTTTTTGCATAAGCGCATAAACCTCCTCATTTTCTTTTTCAGAAAGGGTTCCAGCTACGTATAGCTCTAATATTCCAGATTCTATGTATGCTTTAATATCCATGTTAGTTCAATACCATATTTCTTAGTTCTTGAATACAATTTCTATTTCTTGTTTTTATCGTGCCAATGGGCATATCAAGAGCTTCAGATGCTTCACTTTGTGTATACCCTTTAAAGTATAATAGTTCAATAACTTCTTTGCATTTCTCAGCAAGTTTACCAACAAACTTTTTTATACCAATGGCATCGGTTTTATCATCCAAATTTTCATTGCCTTCAAGTATATCTACGAAAAAATCGGAGTTGAGGTTTTGTTTAGAATTTTTAAAGGCTTTAGAACGTGTTTTATCTATGGCGGCATTCCTAGAAATATTTAAAATCCAAGTAAAAAAACGGCCTTTTTTAGCTGAGTAACTATCTGCTTTATGCCAAGCTTTTATGAAAACATCCTGCATAACTTCTGCAGCAATATCATGATCCCTCACAATATTGTATATCACACCATGCATGCTATTGCTATACATGTTGTAGAGTTTTTCAAAAGCCTTTTCGTCTTTTTGCTTAAATTTTTCTATTAGAAGATCTAAATCCATTAAACGGAATTATAAATTGAAAATTAGTACGCTTTTTTAGTGTTATTCAATAATGCCGGCACAACTTACGCGAGCTCCAGCGGCGCCAGAAGGTTGCGATGTTAAGTCATCTACACCAGCGTGTACAATAATTCCTTTTCCAATAATATCTTTAGTTTCATCACCACAACCAATACACCATTGGTCGGTAGTAAATGAAATAGTACCGTTACCATTTTCATCCGCAGTAAAATTACCAATATCACCTTTGTGGTAACCTGCGTCATCACCCCATTTACCATGTGGCTGTGCTGTTGGGTTCCAATGTCCACCAGCCGATGACCCATCATCAGCAGTACAATCAGAAGATGCATGAATATGAATAGCATGTTGTCCTGGAGTTAAACCACTAATAATAGCAGTCATACTCACTTCACCATCCACTTCTTTAAAAACGACATTACCACTTACTTCAGAGTCGCTTTTAGCAGTTAAAGCAATTTTTACTTTTTTAGGTGTCACTACTTCAGTTTTGGTAACCTCAGTTTCTATGGTTTTAGTTTCTTTTTTTTCTTTTTTACAGGATGTAAAACTAATGGCTAAAGCAATTAATAGGAAGCTTATTTTTTTAATTTTTGAAGGTTTTTTATTTATTCGAAAGTTAAGTTATTAATAAATGAATTGCAAGAGTTCGCATGATATATGTCATATTTTAAATTAAACAATTCGCATAATTTTGAATTATAATTGTTAGGTATGTTAAAATCATTGGTGAATAAATATAATATTGCGGGTCCTCGGTATACCAGTTATCCAACGGTTCCGTATTGGAATAATGAAACATTTTCATTAAAAAAATGGAAATCTTCTTTAATTCAATCCTTTAATGAAAGTAATTCAAAAGAGGGGATAAGCCTCTATATTCATTTACCATTTTGCGAAAGTCTATGTACCTTTTGTGGATGTAACAAACGCATTACCAAACAACATAATGTGGAATCGCCATACATAAATGCTGTTTTAAAAGAGTGGCAATTGTATTTAGAATTATTTAATGAAAAGCCTGTTATAAAGGAATTACATTTAGGCGGTGGAACACCAACATTTTTTAGTCCAGAGAATTTAAAACATCTTATTACAGAAATTTTAAGAAAATCTGAAGTAGCAATCAACCCTGAGTTTAGTTTTGAAGGCCACCCAAATAATACCACCCGTGAGCATTTACAAGCTTTGTATGATGTTGGATTTAGGCGCGTAAGTTACGGTGTGCAAGATTATAATGAAACGGTTCAAAAGGCAATTCATAGAATTCAACCTTTCGAAAATGTTAAGAAAGCAACCGAATTAGCCAGAGAAATAGGATACACATCCGTAGGGCACGATATTATTTTCGGATTGCCGTTTCAAACGTTAAAACATGTTGAAGAAACCATTTTAAAAACTAAAGAATTATTGCCAGATAGGTTAGCGTTTTACAGCTATGCACATGTACCTTGGATAAAAGGAAATGGGCAGCGAGGTTTTAATGATAACGATTTACCATCACCTGAAGAAAAAAGAAACCAGTACGAATTAGGAAAGAAATTATTAGCCGAAGTTGGCTATGAGGAAATAGGCATGGATCATTTTGCATTAACCTCAGATTCACTTTACAAATCTATGGATAACGGTAATTTACACCGAAATTTTATGGGCTATACAGCTTCAAAAACGCAAGCCATGATTGGTTTAGGTGTATCGTCAATTAGCGATAGTTGGTATGGTTTTGCCCAAAACGTAAAAGGTATTGAAAGCTATTACAACCTGTTAGAAGAAAATATTATCCCTGTTTTTAGAGGTCATATTTTAAATAGCGAAGATTTGATTATTCGCAAGCATATTTTGAATTTAATGTGTCGTTTTGAAACTTCCTGGACAATGGATACACTTTATTTTAAAGAATTGCCAGATGTTTTAATTCGATTAAAAGAAATGGAAATTGATGGATTATTAAATATCTTTAACAATAAAATTGAAGTTTCCAAAAAGGGTCAGCCATTTGTTAGAAATATATGTATGGCGTTTGATGTGTTATTACAAAGAAAACAACCTAATACACAGTTGTTTTCTATGACTGTTTAATTTAAAAAAAAAGAAATCATGAAAAAAATTATTATACCCATAGATTTTTCAGAGCATTCAGAATATGCTCTTAAAACAGCTGCGAAACTTGCTAAAAAATATGACGCCGAATTACTCGCCCTTCACATGCTTGAAATGTCTGACATTATGTTGACGGCTACCGATGGTTTGCAAACCCAAAAAGCCGCATTTTTTCTTCAGCTTGCAGAGCAAAAATTTCAAGAATTTTTGAAGAAAGATTATTTGGACGGTATAAAAGTGACGCCCATTATTAAACATTATAAAGTGTTTAGTGAGGTTAATGATGTAGCACGTAAAAATAATGCAGACTTAGTTGTAATGGGCTCACATGGCTCAAGTGGACTTAAAGAATATTTTGTAGGATCAAATACCGAACGTGTAGTTCGTAATGCCGATATTCCGGTATTGGTGGTTAAAAATGATGTTCCCGATGTAAATTTCGATGTGGTTGCATTTGCTTGTAATTTTTCAGAAGAAACCATAAAACCATATTTAAAAGCCGTTGAAATGTTTGGTAAGGTAAATACCAAAGTGTATTTGGTACATGTTAATTTGCCAAGCGATAGGTTCATGAGCACTTTAGAAATCGAGAAAAAAGTGGTTAATTTCTTTACTAAAGCAGAAAACAATTTAGGTAAAATGAAGGATGTCATTTATGTTTCCGATTATACTGTAGAGGAAGGCGTTTTAAGTAGTGCCAATAAAATAGGCGCAGATTTAATAATTGTACCAACACATGGCAGAAAAGGCTTGGCACATTTCTTTGAAGGTAGTGTTGGCGAAGATGTAGCAAACCATTCCACTTTGCCAGTAATGACGTTTAAAATTTAAAATGTTTTGGGCGCCTGCCTCCCGGCAGGCAGGCCTAACGCACCTTGTTTGCTAGCTTTTTTACAAACTTGCTACCGTGGGTTAAGACATGCTCTTTTTCAATTTTTTTGATTTTGTGTGTTGGCTTTAGTGAATTGCCAATGCGTAAGGCTTTAAGCCTTGGCTTTTCCGTAATACTTTTTCCGCAACCAAAAAGAAACACGAACCAATAAAATCAATGCAGGAACTTCAACTAAAGGCCCTATTACTCCCGCAAAGGCTTGTCCCGAATTCAGTCCGAAAACTGCAATTGCAACTGCAATCGCTAACTCAAAATTATTGCCTGCTGCTGTAAATGCAACAGAAGCTGTTTTGTCATATTCTGCTCCTGTCGCTTTGGTAAAGAAAAATCCAATGATGAACATGAGCGTAAAATAGATAAGCAAAGGAACAGCAATAATCACAACGTCCATAGGTATTTCCACAATCAATTCTCCTTTTAGCGAGAACATTACCACAATTGTAAACAAAAGTGCAATCAATGTAATAGGCGAAATTGTCGGTATGAATTTGTTTGTATACCAATGCTCGCCTTTAAGTTTTACTAAAATCAGTCTGCTTAAAATTCCCATCACAAACGGAATACCTAAATAAATAGCGACACTTTCTGCTATTGTGCCTATCGAAATATCTACAATTGCACCTTCAAAACCGAAATAGGGTGGCAGAACAGTAATAAAAATCCAAGCGTAAAAACTGTAGGCAAATACTTGAAAAATACTATTCAACGCCACTAAACCTGCACCATATTCACTACTTCCTTCTGCGAGGTCGTTCCAAACCAAAACCATAGCAATGCAACGAGCCAAACCAATTAAAATGAGTCCAACCATATATTCAGGATAATCTCGTAAAAATGTAATTGCTAAAACAAACATTAAAACAGGACCAATAATCCAGTTGAGAATTAGTGAAATAGAAAGGATTTTTGTGTTTCTAAAAACCTTTGGTAATAATGAATAGTTAACTTTAGCCAAAGGTGGATACATCATTAAAATCAAACCAATTGCAATCGGAATATTTGTTGATCCACTACTAAATGAGTTTATAATGTCTGGAAATGTTGGAATAAAATAGCCAAGTGCGACACCAAAAGCCATTGCTACAAATATCCAAAGGGTTAGATTTCTGTCAAGAAAACTTAATTTTTTTGATGCCATTTGTTTACTGAGATTTTAAGATTAATTAATTTTATTTTTTAACAGCAATCTAGATTTTTTGTTAAGTCTTGATTTAGAAATTCCGTCATTACAGATTTCATTGCTGTCCAGTTTTCTGCGTCAATACAGTAACAAACAGATGTGCCTTCTACACTTCCCTTTATTAAGCCCAAATGTTTCAGTTCTTTTAAATGTTGTGAGATTGTAGGTTGAGCCAATCCAATTTCGTTTACCAAATCTCCACAAACACAAGAGTTTATTTTAAACAAGTGTTGTAAAATCGCCACTCTTGCAGGATGCCCGAATACTTTGGCAAAAAGGGAAATTTCATTTTGCTGGTCGGTAAACATTTCGGTTTTCGCTAATCCCATTTTTAGTCTTTATTTGTTTATTGCAATATTACGATTAATATTTTAATATTTAAAGGTTTTCTTATTCGTAGCAGAAAATACTTGGCGCATTTCTTTGAAGGTAGCGTTGGCGAAGATGTAGCAAACCATGCCACATGGCCTGTAATAACGTTTAAAATTTAAAATGTTTTGGGCGCCTGC
>NZ_JBATHX010000275.1:0-3877 GCF_049667265.1 Algibacter sp.
ACATCAAATCCTTCATGGCGATTTTTTTAAGCATAATGAAACCTACGATTTAATCATAGAACAAACTTTTTTCTGTTCATTTCCACCGTTTCCATCAACCAGACAAAATTATGCTTCGAAAATAAATGATATCCTAAATACTGACGGGAAACTCGTTGGATTATGGTTTAAATTTCCATTGACAGATGATATGGAAAAACCACCATTTGGCGGATCAAAAGGTGAATACTTAAACTATTTAAATCCATTTTTTAAAGTAACAACTTTTGAAACATGCCATAATTCAATAGAATCTAGAAAGGATAATGAGTTATTTGGAATTTTTCAGAAAAAATAAGATGTTCAAAATTTAATTTCAAAAATCGTAATTCAGTAATCGTCAATCGTAATTCGTTAATCAATTCTTATCCTCCAACAAAGGCACAAATCTAAATTCACCAAACTCTTCTTGGTCAAATTCCTTTTTTCCTTTTCTAGTGAACATAGTCATTGTTTGAACATCGTCACCAACGGGAATAACAAGCCTACCTCCTATTTTTAATTGACTCAATAAAGGTTTTGGCACAAATGGCGCTCCCGCAGTTACAATAACACCATCAAAAGGCGCTTCCTCTTCAAGACCTATATAACCATCCCCAAAAATTAATTTCTTAGCGCGATACCCTAGTTTTGGCAGAAACTTACTCGTTTTCTTAAAGAGTTCGTTTTGGCGTTCTATACTATAAACTTTAGCACCCAATTCACACAAAACAGCCGTTTGATAACCGCTTCCAGTACCAATTTCTAAAATTTTATCGCCAGGTTTAATTTGAAGTAATTCTGATTGAAAAGCAACGGTGTAAGGCTGCGAAATAGTTTGATCAGCACCAATAGGAAACGCTTTGTCTTGATAAGCATGATCTAAAAAACCAGAGTCCATAAACAAATGTCTCGGGATTTTCCCAATGGCATTTAAAACATTTGTGTCTGTTATACCTTTGTTTTTTAATACATTAACTAGTTTTTTTCTTAATCCTTGATGCTTAAAAGTGTCTTTCAATTCTGGTGGCGTTTGGTTTGCTAAAATTAGGCAAACATTTTCAAGCTTAAAACTATTTATTCCGATTTTATTTTTCGCGGTTTTTAACTTAAAAATTTTAGCCTAAATACTTACCTTCATCTTTTAAATATCTTATTTTTGTTAAAAACGTAATAATTATGCTGAAAGCTGGTGTACTTGGTGCTGGTCACTTAGGAAAAATTCATTTAAGACTTCTTAAAAAATCTGAAAAATACGATCTTGTTGGGTTCTATGATGCCGATGAAGAAAACGGAAAAAAAGTAGAAGCTGAATTTGGATATAAATTTTTCAATTCCATTGATGCCCTCATTGACGCGGTTGATATGGTTGATATTGTAACCCCAACTTTATCGCATTATGATTGTGCCAAACAAGCTATAGCCAAAGGAAAACATATTTTTATTGAGAAACCAATCACCAATACGGTCGAGGAAGCCGAACATATTAGAGAGCTTTTAGCCGAACATAATTTACGAGGTCAAGTAGGTCATGTTGAGCGTTTTAACCCAGCCTATCTTGCTGTAAAGGATGAAATTAATTCGCCCATGTTTATTGAAACGCATCGTTTGGCCGAATTCAACCCTAGAGGCACCGATGTTCCTGTGGTATTAGATTTAATGATTCATGATATTGATATTATTTTAAGTGTTGTAAAATCGAAAGTTAAAAGTATTTCCGCTAGTGGTGTTGCTGTTATTAGTGAAACGCCAGATATTGCCAATGCCAGAATAGAATTTGAAAACGGATGCGTTGCCAATTTAACCGCAAGCAGAATTTCACTTAAAAAAATGCGTAAAGCCCGTTTCTTTCAAAAAGATGCTTATATCTCTGTAGATTTCTTAACTAAGAAATGTGAGGTTGTGAAAATGAAGGATGCTCCTGAAACACCTGGTGATTTCGATATGATTTTACAAAATGCTGAAGGTGTTAAAAAACAAATCTATTTTGATAACCCCTCAGTACCAGATAATAATTCTATTCTTGATGAATTAGAAACTTTTGCTGACGCCATAAATAATAATACAACGCCAGTTGTAACGCTTCATGATGGTACCGAAGCTTTACGTGTTGCTACTCAAATAATTAATTGTTTTTAATATGAAAAACATTGCCGTTATAGGAGCTGGAACTATGGGAAATGGTATTGCACATACCTTTGCTCAAAGTGGTTTTAAAGTTCAATTAATTGATATAAATGAAGCTTCGCTGGAACGTGGAATAGCTACCATTACTAAAAATTTAGACCGATTGATTGCTAAGGAAAAAATTTCTGAGGCAGATAAAAGTCAAACTTTAGCCAACATAACTATACATACAAATATTAACGAAGGTGTAAAAAACGCAAATTTAGTAGTTGAAGCTGCAACTGAAAATGTAGATTTAAAACTTAAAATTTTTAAGCAACTTGATGAAGCTTGCGATAAAAACACCATTCTTGCAACAAATACATCGTCTATTTCCATAACTCAAATTGCTGCTTCTACTTCAAGACCCGATAAAGTTATTGGCATGCATTTTATGAATCCAGTTCCAATCATGACATTGGTTGAAATTATTCGAGGGTACAATACAAGCGATGACGTGACAAACACAATCATGAAACTTTCTAAAAAGTTAGGAAAAAACCCTGTTGAAGTAAATGACTATCCTGGTTTTGTGGCAAACCGTATTTTAATGCCTATGATTAATGAATCGATTGAAACATTATTCAATGGTGTTGCCGGTGTCGAGGAGATTGATACAGTTATGAAATTAGGTATGGCACATCCCATGGGCCCACTTCAATTAGCAGATTTTATTGGTCTGGATGTTTGTTTATCTATTCTGAAAGTCATGTATGATGGATTTAAAAACCCCAAATATGCACCATGTCCGCTTTTAGTTAATATGGTAACTGCGGGTAAATTAGGTGTGAAATCTGGTGAAGGCTTTTACGATTATTCTGAAAGTAGAAAAGCTGAGATAGTTGCGAAACAATTTTTATAGTCCAAGTTTTTCAAATTAATTTAAAGTAAAACTAAAAACTAAAGACTGAAATTTAAACATGAAAAAAAGAATTTCTTTTAAAACAGCAAAACCTACTTAAGATAAAGTGACAATGAGCATAAAAGAAAACCTCAAAAACATAAAATCTACCTTACCCGACCATGTTACGCTCGTAGCAGTTTCAAAAACAAAACCCGTTAGCGATTTAATGGAAGCCTATAATGCAGGACAGCGCATTTTTGGTGAAAATAAAATTCAAGAAATGGTTGATAAGTATGAGGCCATGCCGAAAGATATTGAATGGCACATGATTGGGCATGTTCAAAGCAACAAAGTAAAATACATGGCTGAATTTGTGAATTTAATTCATGGCGTTGATAATTTTAAGTTGCTGAAAGAAATTAACAAACAAGCCAAAAAATACCATAGAATTATAGATTGTTTACTACAAATAAAAATTGCTACTGAAGATTCTAAATTCGGGATGTCTTTTAAAGATGCATCAGAAATTATTCAGTCAGAAAAATTTTCAGAATTAGAAAATATTAATGTTGTTGGCGTTATGGGAATGGCTACATTTACTGACGATGAAAATCATATAAAAAACGAGTTCAACCGTTTAAAATTTACTTTTGATGCCCTAAAAGGTCTACAAACTAAACATTGTAATCTGGAAATTATCAGTATGGGAATGAGTGGCGATTATCAATTAGCAATTGCTTGTGGAAGTACCATGATTCGTTTAGGGAGCAGTATATTTGGCAATAGAAATTACTAAAAAACAACAAACTAAAAACAGCATATTATTTACGCAATTTTAGACATAGAAAC
>NZ_JBATHX010000276.1:0-1592 GCF_049667265.1 Algibacter sp.
CCAATTATAGCGCCTAGAACTACGGTTAAATTCCATATTTGGTCTTTCCAATTGGGTTTGAAAAATTCTGAAAATTTCCCAGCGCCAGCAATACTGCACATGGTTTTAAGATTTGATGACATTCCAAAAGTTTTTCCAAAATAGAGTAGGAGTGCCATTACTGAGGCAATAAGTGGGCCTGAAACATACCATGGCCAAGGGTTTAAAATATACTGCATACCTGATTATTTAGTGTAAATTTATGTTGATGTTTAATTGTTTATGTAACATTGGTTACTTAATAATGGTTAACTAATTGATTTTGTGAGATATAATTTTTATGATTTTCCTTTTGTTAGTGATTATACTGTTGCTTGCGGATAGTTGCGCTAGGGATTGGAATGGAAAGCCCACAGCCCGACGAAGGAGGTGCGAGGACTTGTATTGTAAAGCCCGACCCTTGTGGGAGCGCCCAAATTAATTAAACAACTACGATTTTATTTCTTCCTAGTTTTATTTTGTTTTCGTTTTCTAGCTTTTTTAGGAGTCTGGATATAACCACACGCGAGGTGTTTAAATCTTCGGCAATGTCTTGATGTTTTATGGATATGGTTTTGGTTTCATTAACCATCGACATGTTTTTTAAATATTTGTAAAGGCGTTCGTCCATTTTTAAGAAGGCGAGGCTGTCTATGGCTTCAAGCATTTCGTCGAACCGAATTTGATAGCTTTGTAGAATGAAATTTCGCCAGCTTTCATTATTATGAAACCAGGTGTACATGTTTTGAACTGGAATCATAATTAGGGTAGAATCTTTTTCGGCAACGGCTCTAATTTTACTTTTGGATTCGCCTAGGCAACAGGTAAGTGACATGGTGCAGGTGTCGCCAGCTTCTAGAAAATAAATGAGTAACTCGTTGCCCTCATTATCTTCTCTTATGATTTTGATATCGCCAGTTAATAAAAGCGGAATAAAATTTAATGTTTGATGGATATCGATTATAATATCATCTTTTTTGAAATTTTTTAATATTCCTTTTTCAGAAATCTCCGAGATTAAATCTTTATCTAGAGTATGTGCAAATTTTTGCTGTAATAAATCATTGTTCATTACCCAAAAATAGCAATTTAAAATTTAATTTTTGGGTTTTATAATTAAGTAATCTTGGTAAGTAGCTTGAACTTTAATTTTTAGCCACGAATTCGCAAAATTTTTGGATTTTTGGAATCGTGACTAAAAAAAATAGGTTTTTAGTTTATCGCGTTTTACTTAATTGGTAGAACAGTTACCACCCTCTTTTTTTACGCCCAATTTCACTAAAATAGTTTCTAATAAGCACCATTTTGTAAATGCTGATTGAATTAAGTTTACCCCAATAAATACGGTGAACCACATCCAGTTTGGGTTTACAAAAACGGAAAGTACGACGCTTAATAATACCATAACGCCAACGATAACTCTAAAATATGTATTTAACATTTTGAATAATTTTTAAGTTTATATAAATTTTTCGATAGGAACTACAATCGCTTTTAGGGGATTATTAGTTTCTAGGTTAGAATTGAATTCTAAAATAGCTTCAAATAAGGCATCAATATGCGCTTCATCTGTA
>NZ_JBATHX010000277.1:0-19613 GCF_049667265.1 Algibacter sp.
TTTATTTGAGAGGGCTTGGAGGTGGAGAATCTGTAGAAGCATTAAAATCAACCCATAATACATTTAAAATTGGTGATGCAATAAAATTAAATCAAGATTTATATGCCATTTATAATAGCAATTTAAATTTTGCACCCAGATTAGGAATTCCTGTTCATGGTATTGTTGGTTTAGATATTTTTAAAGATTTGGTTGTTGAAATTAATTATGCTGCAGGCTTTTTAAGATTAACGACTCCAGAAAAATTTAAATACAAGAAATGTAGAAAATGTGAAAAATTAAATTTAGAATTTTATAACGGTAAACCTTATGTAAATGTTATAGTCAAAATGAATCAAAAGGAAATTCCTGTAAAATTGTTGATTGATTCTGGAGGTAGTGATGCCTTATGGTTATTTGAAGATGAATCATTAGGAATAAAACCTAGTGCGTTTTTTTTTAACGATTTTCTTGGTCATGGACTTAACGGAAGCGTGTATGGAAAACGCTCAAAAGTTGACGCATTAATATTGAATAATTTCGTACTAAAAAAACCGAATGTTGCATATCCAAATACTGAATATGTTTTTCATGCGAAACAAATTAAAGATAGAAATGGTAGTATTTCGGGAAATGTATTAAAACGATTCAATGTTATTTTTGATTATCAAAAAGCGTTAATGACAATTTCAAAAAATGGTAAGTTTAAAAGTAAATTTAGTTATAACAAAAGTGGTATTGAACTAGCCCATGATGGTGTTAGGATTTTAAAAGAAATTAAAGGAAATAATTTAAAGGTAAATGGAACTACTCAATCTAATAATTTGGGCCTCGGTTCTAAAAACAGATACAAAATATCTTTAAAACCAGCATATACTATAGTTGAGTTAAGAGAGGGTTCGCCTGCTGACATGGCAGGTTTAAAAATTGGAGATGTTATTTTAAGTATTAATGGAAAGCAAAGTTATCAATTTACCCTTCAGCAAGTAATGGAAAAATTTTATGACGACCACGACAAAAAAATAAGATTAAGAATAGATCGAAACGGCGAAGTTTTAAATATAAATTTTACACTCCAAAACCCATTCTGAATAAAAAAGGCCTGAATATATATTCAAGCCTTTTCAATTTGTTTATTAGTATTAAGTAACCTTATTCTTCCATCACACTTTTTTCTTGCTTATCAAGAACGCTTACTTTTGATGGGTCTATTACTAAACCTTTAATTTTTAAAGCAACCGTTGGTGTTTCCGCATTGGACATTACTGTAATTGTTTTTCTTATAGGGTTTACTCTATTAGTATCATACTTTACTTTAATTTCACCAGTTTTCCCAGGCATAATTGGACCATCTGGTTTTGAAGGCACAGTACATCCACAAGATGATTTTACTTCTGAGATAATAAGAGGCGCATCACCAGTATTGGTAAATTCAAAAGTCCTTACGCCATCCGCTCCTTTTTCAACAGTTCCATAATCAATCGTATCAGATTTAAACTCAATTTTTGCTTGAGCATTGATACCTAAACTTATTAACCCGATAAATAAAATTGTAATTAATTGTTTCATCACTTTATTTTTTTTTGTTTATAATTTTCACTCATTAAGACCATGATTTTGTTGGCCATATTGTTTTTTACAGTTCTAAAACCTTGCCAAACATAGTTACTTTTCCTATAATCTGCAAAAATAATAGACGTATTACAGACTTATTAACATATTCAACTCGGTTAAAAGTACATATAACATTTTCATAATTTTGATTATTACTGTTAATTTTCAATTATCAATAACGGTTTAAATCTTTTATAGAAAAAGAAATATAAGTACTTTTGCAAATCATTATTCAAAAACTATTCCAAAGTATGCAAATTCCATCAAAATATGATGCAAGTCAGGTAGAAAGTAAGTGGTACGACTACTGGATGAAACATAATTATTTTCATTCAACACCCGATGAAAGAGACCCATACACCATTGTAATTCCGCCGCCAAACGTTACTGGCGTGTTGCACATGGGGCACATGCTTAATAACACCATACAAGATGTTTTAATACGTCGTGCTCGTTTATTAGGAAAAAATGCATGTTGGGTACCTGGAACTGATCATGCGTCCATAGCTACTGAAGCGAAGGTTGTTGCTAAATTAAAAGAACAAGGCATTGATAAAAATGATTTATCTCGTGAAGAATTTTTAGCACACGCTTGGGAATGGACAGAAGAATACGGAGGAGTAATTCTTGAACAACTTAAAAAATTAGGTTGTTCTTGCGATTGGGACAGAACTAAATTCACCATGGATGATGACATGAGTGAAGCCGTAATTAAGGTTTTTGTTGATTTATACGAAAAAGGCTTGATTTATCGTGGTTACAGAATGGTAAACTGGGATCCTGAGGCTAAAACTACTTTGTCTGATGAAGAAGTAATTCATGAAGAACGCCAAGGAAATCTATACTATTTAAATTATAAAATTGAAGGTAGCAACGATACTTTAACTATTGCTACAACAAGACCTGAAACTATTTTTGGAGATACAGCAATATGTATTAATCCTAGTGATGAGCGTTTTACGCAATTACGTGGAAAAAAGGCTATTGTGCCAATTTGTAATCGCGTTATTCCAATTATTGAAGACGATTATGTAGATGTTGAGTTTGGTACAGGATGCTTAAAGGTAACACCTGCACACGATGAAAACGATAAGAATCTTGGTGATAAGCATAACTTAGAAGTTATTGATATTTTTAATGATGATGCGTCTTTAAATAGCTTCGGATTACATTATGAAGGAAAGGATCGTTTTGTAGTTAGAAAGGAAATTGTAAAAGAATTAGAAGAAAAAGGTATTTTAGTAAAAACTGAAACGCACATTAATAAAGTTGGAACTTCTGAAAGAACAAAGGCTGTTATAGAACCACGCTTAAGCGACCAATGGTTTCTTAAAATGGAAGAATTAGTAAAACCTGCTATTAAATCTGTTTTAGGTGAAGATCCTGAAATTAAACTTTTTCCAAAGAAATTCGAGAATACCTACCGTCATTGGATGGAGAATATCCGCGATTGGAATATTTCGCGTCAACTTATGTGGGGACAGCAAATTCCTGCGTATTTCTATGGCGATGGTAAAGAAGATTTTGTTGTAGCTGAAAATATAGAAAATGCCTTAGAAAAGGCTAAACAGCAAACAAACAACAAACAACTAACAACAAACGACTTACGTCAAGATAATGACGCTTTAGATACTTGGTTCTCATCTTGGTTATGGCCAATGTCTGTATTTGATGGTATTCGAAATCCAGAAAATGAAGACATAAAATATTATTACCCAACAAACGATTTAGTTACAGGTCCGGATATTTTGTTCTTTTGGGTGGCACGTATGATTATTGCTGGTTATGAGTATAAAGATGAAAAACCTTTCGAGAATGTTTACTTAACAGGGTTGGTTCGTGATAAGCAACGCCGAAAAATGAGTAAATCATTAGGTAATTCTCCAGATGCTTTAAAACTTATTGAGGAATATAGTGCAGATGGTGTTCGCGTAGGCTTGTTGTTAAGTTCTGCTGCTGGAAACGATTTAATGTTTGATGAAGCCCTTTGCCAACAAGGAAAAGGATTTGGAAACAAAATTTGGAATGCTTTCAGATTAATTCAAGGTTGGGAAATTGATGAAACCATCCCGCAGCCAGAAACAGCAAAAGTGGGATTAGAATGGTATGAAGCTAAGTTTCAAAAAATATTAGTAGAAATTGAAGATCATTTTAGTAAATACAGACTAAGTGATGCTTTAATGGCTATTTACAAATTAATCATGGACGATTTTTCATCATGGTTATTAGAAATCATTAAACCAGCCTATCAAAAACCTATTGATGCTAAAACTTATAAATCAGTAATTGAAGCTTTTGAGAATAATTTGAAAGTATTACATCCGTTTATGCCATTTTTATCAGAAGAAATCTGGCAATATATTGCTGAAAGAACGCCAGAAGATGCATTAATAGTTGCTAAATGGCCAAAAGCTAAAACAATAAATGAAACTTTAATTTCTGAGTTTGAATTTGCTTCGGAAGTTATTTCAGGAATTAGAAACATCAGAAAACAAAAAAATATTGCCTTTAAAGATGTCATAGGTTTTTCAGTAATAAATAATGAAAAATTAGATATTACTTTTGATGGTGTTATAGCTAAATTGGGAAATCTTGAAAGCATTAAAGATACTACTGAAGCTATTGAAGGTGCTTTGACGTTTAGAGTAAAATCGAATGAGTATTTTATTCCTATGGTTGGTGCTATTGATGTAGAAGCCGAAATTATTAAGTTAACCGAAGAGTTAAACTATACAAAAGGCTTTTTGAAATCGGTACAAAAGAAGTTGTCAAACGAACGTTTTGTTGCCGGAGCACCAGAACAAGTTGTGGCTTCAGAAAAGAAGAAAGAAGCGGATGCTTTAGCTAAAATAGAAACGTTAAAGGCTAGTTTGGCTAGTTTAGGGTAATTTTTTGGGAGGTTCGTTTAACGAGTTTGTGTATGAAAGGTAACTTATAAAAGGACGCTTATCATTCGGATTATAATAGACTCAAAATTAAAAATTTAGCGATTTTCGAAAACACACACAAATCTCTCGGAGGGACTGTGCTAGTTATGTTTTATATACGTTGTTTAGTTTTTCATCGACTTTACTTTTTTAATTTGGCAACTTCAATTGTAATGAATTTTGGAAGATAACTTGGGACACAATTTTTTGCTACCATTTCATCTTTGTAAAGACCCGTTTCTTCGCCAATAGAAATACATCTATCGCGATATTTTTCTTGCCATTTTCCTATTTGACCGGCCGTATAATTCATTGCCCATTGAACTTCAGGCTCTTCTTTCATTAGATTTATCTCAATTAAATCTAAAAGTTCTTTTGTATTAGATTGGTTTGTATTTCCCATCCATCTTAATCTTGCCTGATAATACCAAAATACTCTCCTTTGTAATTTAGAAGAACTATTTTTCCAAGATTCTATAAGAGAAATTATCTTTTTGTCTTTAGATAATTGATTGGCCATTAACCAATCCATCAAATGATTTCGTTCATCAAATTCGTGTTTCTGAATATCATTATCAAGTTGGTCAATTACCTCTTGGGTTAGAAGCTTTTTATCCATTATCAGAATTGCTAACTGACGAGGCAAAAATTCTCCAGTTGTCCAAAGTTCCAAAGACAAAGCGTGGTCTTTTTTAATTTCTTTTGCGATTTTTCTCAAGTCTCCCAACCTTGTTGTTTCCTTGTTGATTTCACTAAATATTTTTTGTGCTTTTAAGGATAGTTTCATTACTTTCTCGATTATTTTTAAATGACACAAAAAGCCAAAGATAATGTTCTGTATAATGAATTTTATCGATGGTTAAACCAGGTTAGAGAATTTTTCTGTCAAAGTCAAGATGAGAAAATAGAGAATGCCCTATTTTCTATACAAAAAGTAATTATTTACTAAGTCTATGTAGTTTTGTTTAGCTTCGTCTTCAGTAAGGCTTTTAGCTTGGAATAAAGCATTGGTTTTAAAAGCGTTAATTATTTCTTTTTTGCTTTTAGGCCTTCCATAATCGTTAGTAGCTTTTTTGTAGTAAGCATATAGTTTTAAAAGAGTATCTGCAGGAAAAGGCTCTTTATGAGCGTTCACTCTATCAACAGCTTCTTTAAATTCTATGTCCAATTTATTACTACTCATTAATTTCTGCAATAATACTTTCGCCACCGCGAACTTTTTGATTTAATTCTACTTTAATTTTGGTGTCCAAAGGTAAGTATAAGTCTACTCTTGAGCCAAATTTTATAAATCCAGACTCACCACCCTGAATGGCTTTGTCGTCAACCTTAGCATAATTTACAATTCGTTTTGCTAAAGCTCCAGCAATTTGCCTGTGTAACACTTTACCATAAGTTTCATTTTCTACCACCACCGTAGTGCGCTCGTTTTCTTCACTTGCTTTAGGGTGCCATGCAACTAAGTATTTACCTGGGTGGTATTTGCTAAATACAACCTTTCCACCAATTGGGTAACGGGTAACATGCACATTTATTGGTGACATGAAAACACTAACTTGTAAACGTTTTTCTTTAAAATATTCTTTTTCAAAAACTTCTTCAATAACAACTACTTTTCCATCTACTGGTGAGATAACTTGATTATCGTTGAGGTGGGTATGTCGTTTTGGATTTCTAAAAAACTGCAATATCAGGATTAGGAATGCTAATAAAGCTATCATTATAATGGTTCCTAACCATGTGATATCAAGAAAACTATCAACTAATAAAAAACCAGCTACAACAATGAATAGTGTAATGATTATAATTTTATGACCTTCTTTATGAAACATAATTCAAAATTCTTAAAAATAAATATATAAATGGAGCTGCAAAAATTATACTATCTAGTCGATCCAACAATCCACCATGACCAGGCATAATGACACCGCTATCCTTAACATTTGCTTGTCTTTTAAATTTAGATTCTATTAAATCGCCTAAAGTACCAAAAACACTAATAATGATACTTAAAATTAGCCAATTTGTAGAATTTAAAGTTCCTGTAAAGGTAGCAATAAAATAACTTGCTACGCATGAAAAGAACAAACCACCAAGAAAACCTTCAACTGTTTTTTTAGGGGATATAATTTCAAAAAGTTTTTGTTTGCCAAAGTTTTTTCCAACTAAATAAGCAAAAGAATCGTTTACCCAAACTAAAATAAAGGCACCTAAAAGAATTTGTGGTTTATATTCTTCATGATAATTTGCTATCAATATTAAAAATACAAAGGCACTTGATAAATAAAATGTTGTTAATAAAAACCGTTTAGTAGCAAAAAGCGGAATGCCTCTTATTGAAAATAAATCTTTTATTAAAAATAACTCGACAAATATGGAAAGTACCATAAGGATTTGAGTGGCTTCCTTTAAACCAGTATCGGTTTTTAGTACAGCTTGCCAATATCCAAAAACAGCATAAAGTATAATAAAAATAAGGTATGGAATTTTGCTTTTTAGCTGGATCAGTTTTTTGAATTCACCAATACAAATTAATCCAAAAACAAAAAAAAGAGCAATTAATGCTTGCTCATAACAAAGGCAAATAAGTAATAATGACACATAGATTAAACCTGAAAGTGATCGAACGAGCGTTTCTTTCATGCTATAAATCTTCTAAGAGTAGGAGGTAAAGGTTTTTTGCACTACTACCATAGCTTAAAAAATCTTTTTCATCACCAGATTTAAAATGCTTTATGGTTGTTATGTTTGTTGGGATTTTTTGTCTGTTTTTAGATTTAATTCCACGCAAACCCTCGCCTATATTTTCAACTAATTGGCTAGTTGTAGCAAAAACAATAAAGTTAAAAGGCAATTCGGGAAGTTTTTTTTCGAAAATTTGTCTAGATGAAATTAATATAGAACCATCATTACCAATTAAATTTTCGCAAGTTGTTAAAAAATATTTGGCTTCACTTATTTTTTTCGTTGGAAGTAAATTTGAATTTTTAAATTTACTTTTTAATTCAGCATCAAGTAATAAAACCTGATCTTCTTGCCAATCATTTTCTTCAATAATATGTTCTAAATTTTTATAAATTTCGTTTAAATTTTCGCAATACAAGAACTTACCTCCATTAGCCTTAAAGTTTATGGTAAACTTTTCGTCTATTGGTAGTTTTATTTCTGGCATATATTTGCCACGATCACCAGATTTTAATTCGTCATCATCACGATCAGATTTGGAACCAAAAATTTTTCTAAAAAGACTCATTTAATGTATTGCTATTAACTGAAATTTTAATGTGGTTTTCCAAATATAAAAAATCTTAAATTAACCTTACAACTAATTTAAGATTTTTACCAAATGCTTAACAAAATATAACGTTTTGTTTTATTCTTTCTCGTCTTTTTTACTTTCTTTAGTACTCGATACTTGCTCTTTTTCAAACGGACGTTTTCCAAATATTATTTCAAGGTTATCTTTAAAAATAACTTCTTTCTCCAATAATACTTCTGCAAGTTGTGTTAGTTTATCTTTATTAGCCTCAAGTAATTTTATAGCACGTTGATATTGTTTTTCAATAATATCTGAAATTTCTTTATCAATTAATTCTGCCGTTTTTTCGCTATATGGTTTAGAAAAACCAAACTCATTTTGACCAGAAGAATCATAATAGGTTAAATTACCAACTTTATCGCTTAAACCATACACGGTTCCCATGGCCCTTGCTTGTTTAGTTACCTTCTCAAGATCGCTTAAAGCTCCTGTTGATATTTTATTAAAAATCACTTTTTCTGCGGCACGACCACCTAGAGCAGCACACATTTCGTCAAGCATTTGCTCAGGATGAACAATTAAACGTTCTTCTGGCAAATACCATGCAGCACCTAATGAACGTCCACGAGGCACAATGGTTACTTTAACTAATGGAGCGGCATGCTCTAACATCCAGCTTGTAACTGCATGTCCTGCTTCATGAAAGGCAACAGCGCGTTTTTCACTTGGCGTAATAATTTTGTTTTTCTTTTCTAATCCGCCAATAATTCTATCTACGGCATCTAGGAAATCTTGTTTGTCAACAGCTTTTTTACCATTTCTGGCAGCAATTAAAGCAGCTTCGTTACATACGTTAGCAATATCTGCTCCGGAGAATCCTGGTGTTTGTTTTGAAAGGAAATCTAAATCTAGATTTTTTGCTTTTTTAAGCGGCCTTAAATGGACTTCAAATATTTCTTCACGCTCGCGAACGTCCGGTAGATCAACATAAATCTGTCTATCAAAACGACCTGCACGCATTAACGCTTTATCTAAAATATCAGCTCTGTTAGTCGCTGCTATAACGATAACGTTGGTGTTTGTGCCAAAACCATCCATTTCAGTTAATAATTGATTTAGTGTGTTTTCACGTTCGTCATTACTTCCAGACATGGCGTTTTTTCCTCTGGCACGTCCTATTGCATCAATTTCATCAATAAAAATAATAGAAGGCGATTTTTCTTTGGCCTGTTTGAATAAATCTCTAACACGAGAAGCCCCAACACCAACAAACATTTCAACAAAATCTGAACCTGATAATGAGAAAAAAGGCACTTTTGCCTCACCTGCAACAGCTTTTGCCAATAGGGTTTTACCTGTTCCAGGAGGTCCTACAAGTAAGGCCCCTTTTGGAATTTTACCACCAAGTGTTGTATACTTTTCTGGAAATTTAAGGAAGTCAACAATTTCTTGAACTTCTTCTTTTGCACCTTCTAAACCAGCAACATCTTTAAAACTAGTTTTTACTTCAGTATTCTGATCAAAAAGTTTTGCTTTAGACTTTCCAATGTTGAAAATTTGTCCTCCAGCACCACCTCCGGCACCACCAGACATACGGCGCATAATGAATATCCAAACACCAATTAATAAAATAAACGGTAGAATGCCCATCAATAAATTTCCCCAATCGTTGGTTTCTGTATCGAAAGTGATAATTGGCTTAACAGCTAAATCTTTAGTGTCTGCATTTAATTGATTTTCAAAATTCTGAAGATCACCAAATTCAAATCTATAATTTGGCAAAGCCGTTGCAGACGGAATAAAGGTTTGCGGCTTTGAGTTTTTATGTATCTCTTTAGCCTCTGCATCTTTTGTTAAATATATTTTAGCAACACGAGTGTTTTTTATAATATCGATACGAGCAACATCGCCAGCCTCTAAATATTCAAAAAAGTCGGAAGGTGTTGTTTTATTAGCATCTTGATAGTTTCCTCCATTAATTAATTGATACCCTAGAAAAAGTGCTATTAATATCCCATAAATCCAATACGGACTAAATTTAGGTTTATTTTCTTTTATTTTCTTTTTTTCGTTTGCCATTTTGTTTTTTTAGTAACTCGTTTCTATAACAGTTGTTTTTGCATCGCCCCAAAGGCTTTCAATATCATAATACTCTCTAATATGTTTTTGAAAAACATGCACTACAACATTTACATAATCAATTAAAACCCATTCTGCATTATCAGCGCCCTCAGTATGCCAAGGGTTGTCTTTAAGTGTTTTGCTTACTTTCTTTTGAATGGAATTTACAATAGCGTTTACTTGAGTATTTGAAGTTCCCTCGCAAATAATAAAGTAATCGCAAACCGTGTTTTCAATCGCTCTTAAATCTAGAATATTAATTTCTTTTCCCTTAACATCTTCAATCCCACTGATTATTACCGATATTAATTGGTCTGCGCTTATTTTTTCTTTCGCCATTAAGTATATTTAATTTGTGCAAAGTTATTATTTTTTAGTTCTTTATACTTTAAAAAAATCATAAGTTTTCGAGTATTTTAATAACTTGTATATGCGTATAATCAAACTTGATGCCATCGATTCAACAAATAGCCACTTGCGAAAGCTTTACGCTAATGAAATTATTGATGATTATACCGCGGTTTTAGCAAAAAACCAAACATTAGGAAGAGGGCAAATGGGTGCAGGTTGGAATTCTGAAGCATATAAAAACCTTACGTTTAGTGTGTTTAAGGATTTATCTGAATTTAAATTGGAAGAGCTGTTTTATGTAAGTATGGTGACAGCTTTATCCGTTTTAAAGGCCTTAGATTCTTTTGGAATACCTAAATTAAGTGTAAAATGGCCTAACGACATTTTGTCAGCAGACAAAAAAATATGTGGGGTTTTAATTGAAAATGTCATAAAACAAGGCAATTTTAATGCTTCGGTGATTGGTATTGGCTTAAATGTAAATCAAACAGCATTTGAAAATTTACCTAAAGCATCGTCATTAAAATTAATTTCTGGAAAAACATTTGATTTGGATGAATTAACAATAACTATTATAAATAATTTGAAGGATTATTTTACGCTTTTGAAAAATGAGAAATATGACATTATAAAAGAGGAATATGAAAGGCATCTTTTTAGAAAAAATAAACCCTCAACATTTACAGATACTGAAGGTTTGATGTTTTCAGGTTTTATAAAAAGTGTTACTGAATCTGGTCACCTTCAAGTGTTGTTGGAAGATGATGTCTTAAAAGCATTCGATTTAAAGGAAATTACACTTTTATATTAGATTGCTTTAGGAATGCTCGTAGCTAGTGTTTCAATAAATTTACTAATAGGACTTTTAATCATCATGGCCATCATAGGATTAAAATCGCCTGTGAAATCTAATTTTACTTCACTTGTTGAATCATCTAATTGAGTAATGTTTGCAATTAATGCGAAATCAATTTTTCCGCCAGCAGCACCCAAAACAATTTTATTTGGAGGGATAACTTCTTTCTTTTTAAGGATAATTTCGGGCATGCCTTTTAAAGCAAAAAGAAATTTGTCTTCACCTAAAACTTCAAACTTACTGATGTTTTCAGGCATTAGGGATTCAAAGTTTTTTATATCAGACAAAAAGTTAAATACTTCTTCTGGTGATTTGCTTACGCTAATTTTTGGAGATTCTAAATTCATAATACGGTTACGTTGTTATTTGTTAAGTTGTTTAGCTGAAGGTCTTAACGACTTTACAACTCCACGACATAATCTTTATATCAATTAGCGTTCCATTCACTAGGATTGGTATTCCATTCTGATAATGTTTTTAGTTCTTTTTCAGAAATATAATTTGTGTCTAAGGCCTCTTCAAGTAAGTTTTCATAATTACTTAAAGTATTCAAACGGATATTTTCTTTCTTGAAATTTTCGTCAGCAATGTCAAAACCATAGGTGAAAATTGCAACCATGCCTTTCACATTAATTCCAGCTTCTTTTAATGCTTTTACGGCATTTAAACTACTTTTTCCGGTGCTTATTAAATCTTCTACAACCACAACATTTTGTCCGCTTTCAATAAAACCTTCAATTTGGTTTTTTCGTCCGTGACCTTTAGCATCTGGCCTAACATATATAAACGGCAAGCCTAAATATTCGGCAACCAAAATTCCAATTCCAATGGCTCCAGTTGCTACACCTGCAATAACATCAGGTTTACCATATTCTTTTTCAATATGTTTTGCCATCGTTTCACGAATGTAATTTCGAATTGGAGGAAACGATAATACAATTCGATTATCGCAATAAATAGGCGATTTCCATCCAGAAGCCCAAGTAAATGGTTCCTTAGGACTTAGTTTTATAGCATTAATTTGTAATAAAACTTCGGCGGTTTTTTTAGCGGTGTTTTTGTCAAAAATCATGTGGGTAAAATTACATATAAATTTAATTTTTATTTCATTGGATGAATATTTTTAAAATATTTTTTTCAACAAGTTAGGGTTTGTGAGTAAAAATGATATTTTTACCGAATGGAATTTGATAATTGTAACTAACCATGTACAAAGTTTTTGTTGGAGATAAACCAATAATATTAACGAACGTTGTTGAGAAAGAAACTTACTTTAAAAATTATTTACTTAAAACAGTAGATATGGCTAAAGTTATTCGAAAACTTAATAGAACGTCTTTAAGTGAGGTTCGTTTAATACATAAAAACCCAGATAAAATTTTAAAAAAGTTTTTAAAAAAGCTCCCAAATGTTATTGCTGGTGGAGGCAAAGTGTATAATGAGAAAGGAGAAATTTTATTTATTTATAGAAATGATAAATGGGATTTGCCTAAAGGAAAAGCCGAAAAGAAAGAAACGATTGAAGAAACTTCCATTCGAGAAGTTGAAGAGGAAACAGGCGTTAAAGGCTTAAAAATCACAAAACCGTTAGAAACAACGTACCATATATTTAAGCGAAACGGACGCTATAGAATAAAAATCACGTATTGGTTTGAAATGAAAACCGATTACGATGGTGTTTTACTTGCCGAAGAAAATGAGGGCATTACCAAGGTGGCTTGGCTAAATGAAAAACAATCCATCGAGGCACTTGAGAACTCTTATGCTAATATAAAATTGTTAGTCTAAAATCACTATAACGTTATAGTAATTTAAAAAAGCAAATTATAATCCTTCTCACTTGCATGCCAACATATTAAACGTAAATTTGCAGCTTCAAAAAAACTACCATGCCTGATTTTATTAGAAAGCGTACAGCAAATGCCAAAAACGATATTTTAAGTGGAATAACTGTTGCGTTAGCATTAGTTCCTGAAGCCGTTGCCTTTGCATTTGTTGCAGGTGTAGATCCTTTAGTGGGGTTGTATGCGGCGTTCATGATTGGTTTAATTACTTCAATATTTGGTGGTCGCCCAGGAATGATTAGTGGTGCAACTGGTGCCTTAGCTGTAGTAATGGTAAGTTTAGTTGCCGAAGGAAATGCCATGGGCGAAGCAAGCCAACAACTTGGTTTATACTACTTATTTGCTACCGTTATATTAATGGGAATTATCCAAATGTTAGCAGGTGTTTTAAAACTCGGTAAGTTTGTTAGGTTAATTCCGCATCCAGTAATGATGGGGTTTGTAAATGGTTTAGCCATTGTAATATTCGTTTCGCAATTAGGCATGTTTAAGGACATTGATGGAAATTGGTTTTCAGGAAATCAACTATGGATTATGCTAGGATTAGTAGCTTTAACCATGGGTATTATGTTTGGATTGCCAAAACTAACTAAAAAGTTGCCAGAAGCTTTAATTGCCATTTTAGTGGTATCAGGAATTGCAATTTTTGGAAATTTAGATGTTGCTACCGTAGGAAGTTTTATTCGTGATGGAGGCGGAACGGGGCTGAAAGGCGGTTTACCAGAATTCCAAACAGATATTTTTAGTAAAGTACCTTTTAATTGGGAAACCCTAGTTTTTATTGGTCCTTATGCATTAATACTTGCGGCTATTGGGTTAATAGAATCATTAATGACCTTAAATTTGATAGACGAATTAACCGAAACCAGAGGAAATACAAACAGAGAATGTATGGCTCAAGGTGGTGCAAATATCGTTACAGGTTTTTTTGGCGGTATGGGTGGTTGTGCCATGATTGGTCAATCGTTAATCAATATAAAATCAGGAGGTAGAACGCGTTTATCAGGTATTGTTGCCGCCGTATTATTATTAATATTTATTCTTTTTGCCTCAGGGCTAATAGAACAAGTGCCTATTGCAGCCTTAGTAGGCGTTATGTTTATGGTAGTTATAGGAACCTTTGCTTGGAGTAGTTTCAGAATCCTTAATAAAATCCCTTTAAGCGATGTTATCGTTTTAATTGCCGTATCAGCCTTAACCGTTATTTTCGATTTAGCCATAGCAGTAATCGCCGGAGTTATAATTAGCGCCCTAGTTTTTTCATGGGAAAATGCAAAACGTATTCGTGCTCGTAAGCGTTTAAAAGCCGATGGAACCAGAGTTTATGAAATTTGGGGACCATTATTTTTCGGATCAATTATTTCCTTCAACGAAAAATTTGATGTTAAAAACGATCCTGAAAAAGTAGAAATCGATTTTATAGAATCTCGAATTAGCGACCATTCAGCAATCGAAGCTATTTTTAATTTGGTAGAAAAGTATGAAGCCGCAGGAAAGCAAATCAAATTAAAGCACCTTAGTGAAGATTGTAAAATATTACTTTACAAATCAAATCCTAAGTTTACAGAAGTTATCGAGGAAGATATCGACGACCCACGTTACCACTTAGCCGAAAACCCAGAAGCATTCACCAAAGGCCTGTCAGAATATAAGTTTTAGTTTTTTTTTTTGAATACTCGATACTGAGCCTGCGACTGCTACTTTTTTTTTGGCGTTACCACAAGGGTCGGGCTTTCCGTTACAAGTCCTCGCTTCTGCGCTAGGGCGCAAAAACTGTGGGCTATCCACTTCAATCCCTAACGCAACCAGTCCGCAGTCAGCAGTCTTTAGTGTGCAGTCAAAATGTATCCTCAAACTTAATTACTGCTAACCACATCCTGAATTCTGCGACATTTTTCTCACCGCATAGGGCGTTTCAATTGTTCCTTTACACGATCAAACGATTTTTTACTAGCACGTTCCCAACGGTAAATGGTATGCTTAACGTGTTTGTTAGCTTCAAATTTAGCACGTTTTTCCCGCACGTTTTTTACCCAATTAAACCGTTTGTTTACAACAGTTTTTATAAGCTCATCATTTGGGGAAATTTTTCCCAAAGCATTTAAACAAGCAATCGATACATTTTGAACTTTATCATTAATACACTTTAAAAGTGCAGGAATAGAACATGGTTTTGCAATTTTCTCTAAAGCTTCGGCAGCCAGTTTTCTGGTTTTATAATTGCCATGCGCTAATGCATACTCCAATTTATCAGTATCTTCAATGGTCATCCAAAAGTTTATGGTGCTTAAAGAAGGTTGAATAAGTTTCAATTTAAAAAGAAAATATGACAAGTTGTGTAACATGTTATCTTGTAGTATTAGTTTACCTATTAGTAGCTAATAATTAGGAATTGTTACAATATAATAGCAAGAAAGAATATTAGTAATACTTAAACAAACAAGCTAAACTGAAAACTGCACCAACGCCTGAAAACCAATATTTACAAAATAGCTTTAGGAATAACTTTCCGAGTCCAAGTTTTTAAACGTTTATAGTTGCTTACTTCAGAATCTGGGTTAAAATCTAAGGTTGTTTCCCAAGAGTTTTCAGGTTTAAATTCTATTTCCATACCCTTTAAAACACCTTCAGAAACTTTTTTAGAATCCACAACAACAATACATTCCGTATTTAAATTGGCACTTCTAGGATCCAGATTAAAAGTACCTATAACGGTTGTTTTTCCATCAATTAGCATAGATTTTGCATGAAGCCCGAATGTTGGTTGATAATCTAATTCTGATTGAAGTTCTCCAGTCATTATCTTTTTTCGTTCCTCAGCATCTGGTTTAAACTCAAATATGCGAACACCAGTTTTTAGTAATGTTTCTCTATCCGATTGATAACTACTAAAAGCCTCCACATTATCGGTTGATGCTAAACTATTAGTCAGGATTCTAATTTTTACACCACGATTAATAGCGGCTTTAAATAAATCTTGACTTAGTTTTGAAGTAATTAAATAAGGTGTTTGTATTTCAATGGATGTTTTTGCACTCTTAACCAAATCAATTAAAACAGATGTGGTAATACCGCCTCCTTCCAAACCATGGTCTTGATCATTTTTACCCGGTAAATCAGAAATAAAAAAAACTCTGTCAAGCCATACTAAATCACCAGATTTTTTAATAGCATCAAATGTTTTGGGTAAATTTTCAATGCGTTTTCTTACTTGAGGCCAAAAGTTTTCAGGATTACAGGCGTATTCATGTAGTTTATCAAATCTATCTGCTTTTTCAATATTTTTAGGTTTATTGGTAATAACACTTGTAACATCTTTACTTAAATCGCTATTCCAGAAAGTTTCAAATGATGATTTTACAGCTTTTGTTTCCTTACCAATTAACAGGATGTCTCTATCTCTAAAATTGTATTCGTGGTCATAATCAAAATATTCGTCTGCAATATTTCTGCCACCAGTAATTACCACTTGGTTGTCAACTATAAAAGTTTTGTTATGCATGCGTTGGTTGGCAGATTTAAAATCTGTTGCAAATTTCCCAAGTTTCTGAAAGATGTTTTTTCCTAAATTAACTCCAGGATTATAAATTCTAACCGAAATATTCTCATGAGAATTAAAGGTTACAATATCTTCGGCATCTGCTTCAACCATAATATCATCAACAAGAACACGGACTTTAACACCTCTATCTGCTGCTCTTATTAAATAATCGCAAGCAATAAGTCCTACGTTATCTGTTGAGAATATAAAGTATTGAATATCGATTGATTTTTCGGCATATTCTGTTAGCCATGCTCGCGCAACCATAGATCCACTTCCGTCTTCAAGAACATAAACACCTGTTTTGTTCAGCATTAAAGTCGAGAATTCTTCAAGTTCCTTTGAAAGTGTCATAGTATGGTTTCTGTGAATTTCTGAACAAAAATTGGTTTCTGTTTGGGCGGTTTTCATATTAGTACAAGTTGCTAATAAGATTAAAGAAACAAAAAACCAGTTTTTTAATTTTAGTTTAAAATTCATTAAAAAAGGTGTTACTTTACTCGTACACTATCAGGTACCAACTTGGTATAATCGCCATGATGTCTGATAACTTCTCGAACAATACTTGAGCTTATAAATGAGGTGCTTGCAGCAGTTAAAAGGAAAACGGTTTCAACCTTTTCCAAGGTTCTATTGGTATGTGCAATGGCTTTTTCAAACTCAAAATCGGCTGGATTTCGCAGTCCACGTAAAATAAATTCAACACCAGTTTCTTTACAAAAATCGACAGTTAGGCCTTTATAGGTTACAACTTTTACCTTTGGTTCATCAGCAAAAGCATCTTCAATAAATTTTTGACGCTCTTTTATGGTGAACATGTATTTTTTTTCCGAATTTACTCCAATGGCTACAATAATTTCATCAAATAAAGTCACGCCACGTTTTATAATATCGTAGTGTCCTAATGTTAATGGATCAAAAGACCCTGGGAATAAAGCTCGTTTCATCAATTACTTTTTTTGTCATTCCTCGAAGGAGGGAATCTTTTAAAATGTACAAATTATATGTGGATTGCTGCCTTCGCAGGAATGACACGTTGTATCAAATATACAATTCTATTTTTTTCTTTTTTCTTTTTCTAATTGGGATTTTATAACATTTTCCCTCCTTCGGAGGGATTTAGGGCAACTATTTCAAAGCTTCCTCAATGGCATTTTCAAACAATTCGGCTAACGAAATATTAGCTGCAGCTGCCTGTTGCGGTAAAATACTTGCTCTGGTTAAACCCGGAACGGTATTCATTTCCAGTAAATGTGGTTCGCCATCTTTAAAAATAAATTCACTTCGGCTAAAACCTTTCATTTTTAAAACTTCGTATACTTTTTTGGCTTCTTTAGTTACTTTTTCTTCTTGTTCTTTAGTTAATCTGGCAGGTGTTATTTCTTGAGATTTTCCTAAATACTTGGCCTCATAATCAAAGAAATCATTCTCAGAAACAATTTCTGTAATTGGCAATACTTTGGTTTCGCCTTTAAAAGTGATGACGCCAACTGAAACTTCAACGCCATCCAAAAAGGATTCAATGATTATTTCGTCGTCTTCTTTGAAAGCCACATCAATAGCGTTTTGCAAATCTTCCTTTTTGTGCACCTTAGAAACGCCAAAACTACTACCTGCTTTATTGGCTTTTACAAAACAAGGTAAACCCACTTTGGCTATTATGGCGTCCTCATTTATGGTATCACCAAGATTTATATAAAACGATTTGGCCGTTTTTATGCCATAAGGTTTTAAAACACTTAAACAGTCGCGTTTATTAAAGGTTAAACTGGCTTGATACATATCGCAACTGGTATGCGGAATATTAAGTAACTCAAAATACCCTTGCATGAAACCATCTTCGCCCGGCGAGCCATGTATGGCGTTAAAAACACAATCGAATGTAATTTTAAAGGCATCAACATTTATAGAGAAATCGTTTTTATCGATAGTAAATTCTTCCTCTTCATCATTGACATGCACCCATTTGTCTTTAAAAATATGAATGCGGTATGGTGTGTATTTAGATCTGTCGAGTGTTTCGTAAACGACATTTCCGCTGGTTAATGAGATTTTGTATTCGCTGGAATACCCACCCATAATGATGGCAATGTTTTTCATAAATATTATTTTTTATTCAGCAATGGAGGTGACCTTTTTAATATTTGGCAATAAAGTTTAATTAACGTTCTCAGCCCGCGTTAGGGATAGTAATGGAAAACCCACAGCCCGAAGGTGCGAGGACTTGTAATGGACCTGCCTGCCGGCAGGCAGGTAGCCCGACCCTTGTGGTAACCTGCCTGCCGGCAGGCAGGCGCCCAAAACATTAAACTTTAAACCTTATTTGCTTTTTAAATTGATTTACAACCAAAAACCAACAATAAAACGTATGTATTGTTAGTTGATATTGTTTAAGCTAAAATATCATATATATTGCAAAAGAAAAAACAGTTCTGTTTTTATATATTTGCGTAATCGAAAATTCTTGAAATGAGCCTTATAAAATTTCTGACTAGTAAAACTTTTTTTAAACAACTTTTATTGGCAATTGTAGCCGTGGTTGTATTGTGTTTTTTAATATTAAAATGGTTGAGTGTAACAACTAACCATGGCGATTTTGAAACTGTGCCAGAGCTTACTGGAAAATCTATAAGTGTTGCTGAAATTGAGTTGGAAGACAATAATTTGGTAATGAAAATTCAAGATTCGGCAAACTACAACCCAGATTACCCAAAGTTTTCGGTTATTGAGCAAGACCCAAAAGCGGGCACGCAGGTTAAGGAAAATAGAAAAATATACATTACTCTTAACCCATCTGGCTACAGAAAAATGAATATTCCGGATGGTTTAATTGACCAAACTTTTAGACAGGTAAAACCAAACTTAGAGGCTTTAGGTTTTAAAATTGGTAAAATTACTTATGTTGATAATATTGGAAAAGACATGGTTTTAAAGCTTAGTCACAAAGGGCAAACACTTAAGGCTGGCGATAAACTAGCTAGAACTTCGGTTGTTGATTTGGTGCTTGGTAATGGAAACCGCCCGTAAAAATGGACGAAAACACACCTAAATTACCAGACGAAAATAATCTTTACGAACACCACGCATTTACGGTTGATAAAGGGCAAACGCCACTTCGGAT
>NZ_JBATHX010000278.1:0-14629 GCF_049667265.1 Algibacter sp.
CCGGAATGTTTTAGGCCTTTAAAATAGCTATGTATTTTTAAAGCATCATATATACTTTATTTAACCAAGCTATTATTCCTTTTAGGAAATGGGTCCTGCCCTAACTTCGGGAATTATGTGAAGTGGATTACTTATTTGAATTGTAACGTCTCTACGAATCTTATAAGTAACTTGTATTTGATTTTCTTCGTATTGATAAACTAAACTACCAACCGATAAATAATTTGGATCTAAAAAACGATCGGTTTTTGATTCAATTTCTAAACTAATAGCCCCATCGAATCCCCATCCAGAATTGTGTCCGTTTTGTATTTCGTAAACATCAAGGTTATAACTGATGTTTGAATCTTCAAAAGGATAGTTTTTTGAATCTTTTTCTTGAGAAGTAGAAGGAGTTAAATGAAGCGCAACGTGGTTTGCATCAGAAAGTGTTTCCTTAATACTAACAATATCCGCATCACTAAAATAGGTGATTTTTAATTTGCCGTTTTCAAGTGAAAGTACGTTAATGTTTTCAGCACCTAAATCTTGTAATTGCTGTTTTACATTGGCAACCGTTGTTTCAGTTTGGCGAGAAGTTAAATCAGCATTTTGAAACTGTAATATAATTTCTTGATTAGCCACCGCTATTTGCTGCTGCGAAACAACACCAAACATAGTAAGGCTAAAAATTAATACACTAATGCACCATCTTGCAATCATGCGCCAAATATAAAGAAAATAAATGATTGTAAATTAAATTCCAAGTATCAAAAATACTAAACTCTAAACATATAAACACTTATAGTCAAAACCTGGTTTCATATTGAATTATCATAAAAAAAAAGACTGCCTATTAAGACAGTCTTTCTATTCTAAATATATATTTCCTCTCCATTGGAAAGAAGGGAATTTAAATATCTAATAATGCGTTAGTTTTTTTAACGCCTTCTGCACTTTCTTTCATGTGTGCTTTTTCAGCAGCACTTAAAGGAACATCCACTATTTTTTCAATACCGTTTTTTCCTAAAATTACAGGAACTCCAATACAGATATCATTTAAACCATATTCACCATCAAGGAAAGTAGAACATGGAAACATTTTCTTTTGGTCGCAAGCAATAGCTTGAACTAAACCACTTACTGCAGCTCCTGGTGCATACCACGCAGAAGTACCTAATAATTTAGTTAGTGTTGCTCCACCAACCTTAGTATCAGCTGCAACTTGCTCTAATCTATCTGCACTTAAAAACTCAGAAACTTTAATACTATTTCTAGTAGCTTGACTTGTTAATGGCACCATACCAGTATCACTATGACCACCAACTACCATACCATCAACATCGCTAATAGGAGCTCCTAAAGCCTCAGCTAATCTGTATTTAAAACGTGCAGAATCTAAAGCACCACCCATACCAATAATTCTATTTTTTGGAATATCGAGAGTTTTATGTGCTAAATATGTCATAGTATCCATTGGGTTACTAACAACAATAAGAATCATATTTGGAGAATGTTGAAGTAAACTAGTTGATACCGCTTTTACAATTCCAGCGTTAATACCAATTAATTCTTCGCGTGTCATTCCTGGTTTACGAGGAATTCCAGAAGTAATTACACAAATATCACTATTTGCTGTTTTGCTATAATCGTTTGTTACTCCAGTTATTTTAGTATCAAAACCATTTAATGATGCACATTGCATTAAATCCATGGCTTTTCCTTCAGCATAACCTTCTTTAATGTCTAACAATACAACTTCTGATGCAAAATTTTTGATTGCAATATATTCAGCGCAACTTGCACCTACTGCTCCTGCTCCAACTACGGTAACTTTCATAATATTATATTTAATTAATGTTTAATTTGTTTTGATTTCCTGAGCAAAATTCATCTTTTAATCAAATATTTCATATGATTTTAGTCATGAATCTCAATTATTTTCGCAAATAACCTGCACTAGCAAAATTACGAATTAAAACACAGTAAAAGTAAAAGCACAGGACAAAATCCTATGCTTTTAAACAAAAACTAAATATAACTAACTAAAACTAAACTATTAATATTTTTAAATCACTCGATTATCTAAATCCAAAATTAATACCGACTGAAAAGGCGTCAAATTCTGATAAATGATATTCTGCGTTAAGCCTGAAAAAACCTAACTTTAATTTTGTTCCTATGGTTCCTCTTGTAGAGGCCACTTCACTTGAAATTGAAAATGGATCTACAATAGGATCTGATGTTATTGGGCCATTGGTTACTCTATACGTTCCTAACAAATCAGATTCTGAAGTTCCTTTAATATAGCCTAAACCACCATAAAAATTTATAACTGGCCATTTCGTTGATGCAATAAATTGAAACAACCATGTGTTGGTGTTGTTTTCTATCCGTTGATTTTCACCCTCTATACCCGAAGATTCTGTTAAATCATAAGAACCATCTAAATGCGTATAGGCAACTAAACCTGAAAGCGCTAGAGGTAATACATTATCTGCAGGTAACCATTTAGTAAACTCAATTTGTAAACCTGCGCCATACATACTTAAAGACACGTCTTCAGTTTCTACTTTAGGTACAAATCGCGCTTTCACCTCTATTCCACTACTTAAACCAAGTGAGCCTTGTAAAAATGCAGTAGGTAATAAGTTAGCAGTACCTTCACCAATACCGGTTGGTAATTCTATAGTTTGTGTTTGATTTCCAAAAATTGGATCTTCATATTCAACCTCAACAAAAATTGCTGGATCATTTTCACCTAAAACAGTTGCTACCATTTTTGAAGGCGAACTATCAGGGAATGTTATATTATTATAATCCGCAACCTTTAAATCGAACATTTTGCTCTCATCTTTTATCGAAGCAGCATTTACTATTAAAGCAATTTCAAAACCTCCTAAGGGCTTAGCATCAGCTGTATTAAACCAGTTGGCATTCATACTATGCATTAATCCATTGGTTCCTGGTGCTAAGTAATCATTCGCAAAACGTTCTGAATCTTCCACACCAGCAGCTAAAAGTGCATCAATATCACTTTGTGCTTTTGAAATGGTTGTTACTAGTGCTAGTAACATAAGTAGGATTAACTTTTTCATTTATTATTTTGATTTGGTTTTACAAACATAGGAAAAAAAATACACATTATAACGTTTTATCGAACTAAAATGCATTTAAACGATGAAATAATATTAAAAATCACATCTTAAACTGATGTTAGGCGTTAATCCTAACGATTTATTTTCAATTTTAATTGCAGAATTTGAATCGTTTGGATCTACTTCGTAATACGTATTAATGGTATTCTTTCTATTTAATACATTAATAACACCTATTCTTAAGGAAGATTTTATTGTTTTCGAGATATTTAAAGCATAACTAAGTGAAGCATCCAAACGCATAAAGTCGTCTAAATTCTCACTATTTGGCGCGTCGTAATTTACAAAAACGGTGTTGCCATTTTGGGTTGTCTCATTCCCTTCAATTGGTTTTGTAAAAGGTCGTCCAGACCGCCAAATACCACCAACCGACGCTTTAAAACTTTTAAAAATATCATAATTAAAAGCTAATGAAACTGAATGCCTAATATCTAAATTGTTAGGGAATATAGATGGTGTAAGGGTTTTAAACTCATAATCATTTAAACTATAGGTGTAACTCAACCAAGTACTGTATTTGTTAGCTGTTTTATTTACAAGAAACTCAACACCTTTGGCATTATAACTTCCCGTAGCGTTTAAATATTGAAAATTATTGTAAAAACCTTGGTTTGAAACCGTAATCCCATCAACTATTTTATAAAACCCTTCAACGTCAAACACTAAATTATTTTTATTGAATTCAAAACCAAAAGACAATTGCTTACTTTCTGAAATGGGAACAGATTGTTCATTTGCTAAAATCCATCGTCTGTTTTCTACGCCTAAAAAATCGTCTTGAAAATCGATAATCTGAGTTGCTGATTGATTTTTATATTCGCCTTGCAATTTCAATGCAAAAGCATTAGATAATTTTTGTCTTAAATTCAAACGAGGCTCAATAACTAGCTTATTAAATTTTTGAAAATAATTACCCCTAACACCTACTCTTAAATATGTATTTTTCTTATTAAATTCCAATTCGGTAAAAAGCGCATGGTTTAACAATACATCCTTTTTTGTTTTATCATAGGCTGGCGCACTAACTTCGGTGGTATTTAAAATGCCTATTTCACTAAATTGATATCCACTTAATACATTAAGATTATTATTTATTTTAAAATTAGTTTTTAACTTAATTCCTGTTTCTAAAACTTCGTTAGCTTGGGTTAATTTTTGATCGGTTTCAATTCTATAATCAATAGCATCAACATTATATTGCGAATAAAAAGCTGTAAAATCTGTTAAAAATCGTGCACTCCACTTCCCGTTCCAACTTGCTCCAAAACCTAAATTTTCTTGCTTTAAATTACTGGTTTTAGATTCTGACTCATCTGCATTATTAGTAAAACTTTCTATATAATCTAAGTTATTATATATGCCAATTACATTTGCTCTGAATTTATGATTCTCATTTAAATCGAAAAGTATTTTTGCGGTATAATCATAAAAGAAAAAATCTGAGCTTCTATTACTCTCACTAATATTATCGCTATTAGTGGTAAGCTCGCTATCTTGAAAGCTACGTTCAAAATAATTATCATAGGTTGGAGAGCTTACTATATCTGTAAATGATCGTCTACCAGACACATGTAATGCTAACTTTTTACTAATTGGAACTTCAAGAAAAGCATCTGCATGAATTAAATTTGCGCCAAAGCCACCAGAAAATTTTTCTTCAATAGCGTTCTTAGTAGACATGTTTATTGTGCTTGAAACACCATCACTAAACTCGCTAGATGTTCCATTTTTAGTAACCACAACTTTATTTGTTAAATAGGGGTTATAAGCGGAAATAAGCCCGAAAAAATGCCCAGAATGATACATTTTAATGCCATCCCAAAGCATTAAATTTTGGTCGTTTGTACCACCGCGTACATTAATATTTGCAATACTTTCATTGACACTTTCTACACCTGGCAAAGCTTGTATAGATTGAAGAATATCTGGTTCGGTAAGCCCCGGAAGTATTCCGAATTTTTTGGTATTTAAAACGGTACTTCCGTCAATATACTTCTGTAAACCTGTGGTTAAATACTTTTTTATTAAAATTTGATTTAGAGTTTCACTCTTTTCAATCATGACTATAGTTTTGCAGTCACCATTTAAAAACAGTAACTCTTTTACATCTATCGCTTGTGTTTTAAAGCCTAAAAAGGATATAACAACTTGCTCATTAATTGCTACATCGTCAAGTTGAAATGCGCCATCATCATTTGCTATAACGCCTTTAGAAGAATTACTAATTAAAACAGAAGCACCAAAAAGGGGTTCATTATCAGTTTCTGAAATTAAAATTCCACAAACCGATACCCTTTTTTCAATGGTTGAAATGGTTATATAACGCTCAGTTAAAAACTTAAAATTTAGGATTGTTGTTTTATTAAGATCTTCAATAATGCTTTCAAGCGTATCGGTTTCTAAAGGTTTTTTAACCGAAACAGTACTTATTTCATTTTCCGAATAGGAAAATTTGACATCAAACTTATTTTCTAAATTTGGAATGAGATCTATTAGCTTTATTTTTTCTTGAGCCTGTGCAGCAAAAGAAAAAATAAAGACCATTAAAAATAAAACAACTAAAGATTTATTTAGATTCATAGTTATAAAACTCAACTTTTTTACCGTTTATTTTATAGCTTAATTTTAAAGGAATAGTGACAGATTGTAAGGAAATATTTTTATCTGTATGTGTAAAACTACCTGAAAACAACTCTGATGTATTAACATTTTCCGCATTAATAAGGATATCGTATTGAACTTCTAACTCATCAATAACTTGCCAAAGCGGTACATTATCAAAACTAGATTCCTTTGCCAACCACGACGGATTTTTAGCATTAAAATCTTTAATAGTTATAATTTCTCCATTAACTACCCTAAAGGTTTTACCAGGCGTTAAAATTACTTTTCCTTGATTACTTGTTACACTTACAGCACCTTCATAGCACTTAACTTCAAAATAATTATCGCGTTCCTTTACATTAAATTGTGTGCCTAACACCTGTATTGAACCAGCATCAGTATTCACAGTAAATTTTCTTCCTTTAGTTACTTTAAAAAAGGCTTCTCCATCTAATTCTAGATTTCTATTTTCTTTCCATTCTTTTTTATTGAATGACAATTTAGATTGAGCATTTAAAATAACTTCAGAATCGTCAGGTAAATTAAATGTTTCTGTTTGTGCTATTTGAGTTTCAAATGATGCTGCATTATTTAAGAATAAAAAATAGGACGATGTTAATAATACAACTAAAACCGCCGCAACCTTCATAAACGATTTAAAGTTTAAAGGAATCACCTTTGGCTCTTCTTTTTTAATTAATCGTCTAGATTTAAAATCTGCCAATGCTTTTTCAGCATCTATTTG
Source organism: Algibacter sp. (assembly GCF_049667265.1). Classification (GTDB taxonomy): domain Bacteria; phylum Bacteroidota; class Bacteroidia; order Flavobacteriales; family Flavobacteriaceae; genus Algibacter_B. The sequence goes on from NZ_JBATHX010000278.1 coordinate 6,487, forward strand.
TGGCACCTCTATTTGCTTGGTATAGAATCTCGCTTTTTCTAAAGCCGAAAAGTCTTCGTTAGGATGCGATTTTTTAATTTCTTCCGTAGAAATTTCGCCATCAAACCATTTTAATATGTCGTTTTCTTTTTTCATTTTCTTAACGATTTACATACTTAAGACAACCGTATTGTAATTTACCCTACTTTAATTAAATATTTTCTATATGAGTTCTAAATATTTTTAAAGCTCCCGACATTCGTTTTTCTACTGTTTTTTGAGAAATACTTAAAAGTTCGGCTATTTCTCTATACTTTTTTCCATCAATTCTATTTAATAAAAACACTTCTCGTTGTGGCTCGGACAACAAGGCTATCACGTTTTGCAATTTTGTTTTAAACTCTTCTTCTTCTAACAAATATTCTGGACTCTCGTTTGTTTGATCAATATAAGGAGCTGCTTTTGCATACTCCATAACCACCTTATTATGTTTTATTTTATTTAAAAATAAATTATTAACGGTAGTAAACAAATACGTTTTTGCCTTTGTGAAATCAATTTTTGAACAATTTTCCCAGATTTTAGAAAATGCATCCTGTACCAGATCCAAAGCATTATCCTTATCACCACATTTATAGTAAGCAAAATTACTAGCGTGCTGTATATGCTCTAAGTAAAAACTATTAAAGTAAGTTTCTTCACAAAGCTTAGAATCGTTATTTGACATTTTACAGTAGGTATATAAATTAAAAAATCATTACAAAAGTAGGGTAAATTTATTTTTAGTTGTCTAAAGGTTGTAAAACAATAAAGTGCGCATTACGAAACTTAATTTAAAGCTAAAAAAAAATCTTTAAAAAATCGTAGGGTAAACTTAAAATGAATTGTCTTACTCATAGAAATCGAAAAATAATAAAAATTTAAAAACCCAAAACTTAAAATTATGAAAAATCTAAAATTTATTACAGCAATCTTATTAATGTCATTTGTAGGATTTACGTCGTGTTCTGATGAGGACGATAAATTAAACGGAGACAACAACAAAACTAATGCAGCCAACTCTCAAGCTGCCCAAAACTTAGAGCGATCATCAATGCATAATGGTAGTTTTGATGACTTTTTAGATGGCATATCATGTTCATCTATCTTATTACCTGTTACGGCAACTGTAAATGGAACTGACGTTAATGTTATTAGCGAATCTGATTACACAACAGTAATTGACATTTTGTCTGAATATAATAACGACGATGATGAAGTTGTTTTACATTTTCCATTATCTGTTAAATTAAGTAACTATACTGAAATTCAGGTTTCTAATCAAATTGAATATAATGCATTAGTAATGGCTTGTAATCAAGCTGAAAACGCTGCTGAAACTGCAATAAATTGCTTAGACATCAATTTCCCTATAACAATATTCACTTATAGTTTAAATTTTGACCAAACAGGTAGTGTTGTTATTGAATCTGAAGAGCAATTATACACTTACATGAATGATTTTGGAAATGATGAATATTTTGCCGTTAATTATCCAATTACAGCTAATATGAATAGCGATACCGTAATTAGTATAACAAGCGATTTAGACTTACAAACTAAAATTACTGAATGTATTGCTACGGAAGATGAAATGGAAGAAGCTGAGGAAAATGCGGAAACTATTGAAACAATTTTAGTAAATGGTATTTTTAAAGTGCAATCGTTTGTTGATGCGAGCGTTGAAAAAGCTAATAATTACGCTGATTATACAATAAATTTTGCAGGCGATTTAACATGTACTGCTCAAAATACAGCTAATTCAACTATTGAAAACGTACAAGGAACTTATAAAGTAGCATCACAAACAGAAGTATATATTAACTTAACCTTCTCTGGTAACGCAACTTTCGAATTATTAAATAATTCATGGGAAGTTACCAGTTCCTCTCAAAGCTCTATTTCATTAAAGAGTTCTACAAATGCAGCAGTAACTTTAATTTTAGCCCAAATATAATTAGGTTTGCATTTGTTTCTTATGTTAAGGTTAAAACAGCTGCCAAAATATTGGCAGCTGTTTTTAATTTTATAAAACTGTTTCCTTATTTTGCAAATCTTGTTTTACTATTTATAATAGTATTTAAAAAATATTAATTTAGAGTAGGGTAAATTATAATTCAGTTGTCTTAAATACAGAAAGCGAAAAAAGTCGCTCTGAAAAATAAAATTATAACAACCCAAAAAATTAAAATCATGAAAAATTTCAAATTTCTAACAGCAATCTTTTTAGTATCAGTCTTATCATTTACATCTTGTCAAGATGAAATTGATAGCGAAAATGGAAATAGAGAAAACACAAATAGTGCAACTTCTCCAACAGCAAACAATTTAGAACGCTCATCGATGTACGATGGTAGTTTTGATGATTTTTTAGATGGCGTTTCATGTTCATCTATTTTATTACCTGTTACTGCAACTATCAACAATACTGAAATCACAATAGTTAGTGAATCTCAATATGAATTAGTGTTAAATATTCTTGGAGAATTTATTAATGATGATGACAGTATTGAGTTTCAATTCCCTTTATCAGTTAAACTTAGTAATTATACTGAAGTTGAGATAACAAATCAAACAGAGTATGATGCCCTTATCGATGCATGTGAAACCGCAGAGAATGAGGCTAAAAACGCAATTAATTGTTTAAATATCGATTTCCCGATCACAATTTTAACTTTCGATTTAAACGTTCAGCAAACGGGAAGTGCAATTATTGAATCTGAGCAAGAATTATATGCATACATGAATAACTTTGATGACAATGCTTTATTTTCAGTAAGCTATCCTATTACTGCTACTTTAAACAACGATGCTGTTGTTGAAATTTCTAGCGATATGGATTTACAATCTAGAATTACTGAATGCCTAGGCACAGACGAAACTATGGTAGAAGCTGAAGAAAATGCCGATGAGTTAGAAGCAATTTTAGTGGAAAGTAAGTTTAAAGTAGAATCTTTTATTACTGCAGGTATAAATACAGCTAATGATTATGCTGATTATACTATGGATTTTGCAAACGATTTAACAATTACTGCTGAAAACACAGTAAATACAACAATTGAAGATGTAGAAGGTACTTATGAAATAGCCTCTGAACTTGAAGTATTCATTTCCTTAACTTTTTCTGGAAATGCAACCTTTCAATTATTAAATAATACTTGGGAAGTAACAAGTTATTCTGAAAACACAATTAGCCTACAAAGCTCAACAAATGCTGCAGTAACTCTAGTATTAACTAAAATCTAAAACTAGATAAGTATTTGTTACGTATGTTATGGTAAAACAGCTACCCGCGCCCAAAGGGTAGCTGTTTTTAAAAATAAAAAAATAGAAAAATGAAATATAGAGTTTTAATAGCAAGCTTAATTTTAACAATCCTTTTTGGATGTTCAAAAGATGAAACTAACACAACTGATGAAGATCAAACTATCAATATTGATAAAAATCTAAACAGACAAACAACAGGAAGTTCTGCCAACGATTTATTATCAGACAATAGCTTTAAAAGTATGGTTATTGAATTGGTTTACGTTGATGGTTTTGAACCTACTCAAGCTACTATTAATAATTTTGTTTCATTTTTAAGTAATAGAACATTTAAACCTAATGGTATAACCGTTGAAAAACGAGCAATACCCTCTCCAGGAAAAGACACTTACACGATTGAAGCCATAGCCGAAATTGAAAGAGAACAACGAGAACTTTATAACACAGATAATAAAATTGCCGTTTGGGCCTTATTTATTGATGGAAAATCAGATAAGGATTCTAATTCTGGCGTCGTACTAGGAACAGCTTATTGGAACACCTCTTTTGTAATTTACGAAGAAACCATTCAAGGTTTAAGTAATAGTCCTTTTGAACCAGATAGAGACTTGTTAGAAACTACCGTTATTACTCATGAATTTGGACACATACTTGGTCTTACAAATTTAGGCTCGCCTTTACAAAGTGAACATGAAGATGATGAACACCCAAAACATTGCAATGTTGAAAGTTGCCTAATGTATTGGTCTGCCGAAACTGGGGCTGGAATTACTAATTTAACAAACATGAGCTCTGCACCTCAACTAGATGCGCAATGTATTGCCGATTTACAAGCCAACGGCGGAAAATAAAAAACTTACTTCAAACTTAAATTATAATATAATGAAAACTAATTATTTAACTTTAGTTATAATACTGTGCGCCACTTTTTTTATGAATGCACAAGAAAAACAAACTTCTAACACCGGCATAAAACTAGGTTACAACTTAGCAGCTGTAAGTTTTGATGGTGAAACTGAAACGGGACAACGACACAGCTTTCATGCTGGTTTTTATGGTGAATCGTTTTTAAACGAAGCTGTGGCATTACAAATTGAGTTTTTATACTCACAACAAGGCTACGAGCTAGAAGACAATGGCGGAACATTTGCCCAAAAATTAGATTATATCAATTTGCCGTTGTTACTAAAAATATATCCTTCCAAAAGCTTTTATATAGAAGCCGGACCACAAGTTGGTTATGCCATTTCTCATAAAGAAGAATTTGACAGTAGCTTTGGTTTATTTGACACTTCGCAAGAGTTCGAACCTAATAATTTTGATTGGGGTATAAACTTTGGTGGCGGTTTTAAAACCGAAACAGGAGTTAGTCTTGGCGTAAGGTACCATCTTGGTTTAGGAGGTGTTTATGACGAAGGAAATCCACAGAATAGAGTTTGGCAATTTTCCTTAGGGTTTGATTTTTAAACACCTAATTACTATGCTTATAAAAGTTAGTTTATGAATTTAAACTAGCTTTTTTTTTGTTTTATTTTTAAATAAAATCAATAAAAACCAAATTTTTAGTAGGGTAAAAAACGTTAAAGGTGTCTTATTTATGTAGGGCGTTAAAACGCTTATTAATAATCTTAAAATATTATAGTCATGAAATTATTTAAAACATCAATATTCATTATAATCGTATGTCTTTCATCTGCTTTATACGCACAAGACACAGATTCTGAAGACAATAAAGCTATTGACAGAAAATCATATTACGAAAAGCGTGCTGCAGAAGATGCTAAATTCGAGCAACAATTCAAAGCTGAAAATGAAGCCGAAGAAGAAGCTTTTTGGGAAGCACAAAAAGACTATGAAAAAAATTTAAAAAGAAATGACAGAAAAGCGCACCGTGCCTATATGAATGGAAAAAGAGATGCATACGCAGAACATTACGAGCATTGCGATTCTCATTGCCATCACGGACACCATTATTACAACCATGCCTCTTTTTATTATTACAGGTACGATGGTTATTACTATGATAGGTACCCAAGAAACAGAGCTACAATTAGTACAGGTGTTAGAGTAAGTTCTCCAAGTGTTGGTGTAGGTTTAAGATTATAATAAATTAGTTTGATTTTGCCCCAAATCTATAACCAAAAAAATGCCGCTTAAAAGCGGCATTTTTAATTATAAAATAAAATTTACCTACGCATCAATATTTGCGTAAATGGCGTTCTTTTCTATAAATTCTCTACGAGGTGGTACTTCATCACCCATTAACATAGAGAAAATTCTATCGGCTTCTGTACCATTATCAATTTGAACCTGACGTAGCGTTCTAAAATCTGGATTCATGGTAGTATCCCAAAGTTGCGATGCGTTCATTTCTCCAAGACCTTTATAACGTTGTATTTTAGATCCATCTCCAAACTCTTCCATAATTTTTACACGCTCTGCATCACTCCATGCATATTGTTTTTTTGCGCCCTTTTTAACCAAAAATAACGGAGGTGTCGCAATATAAATATGGCCATTTTCAATTAACTCCTTCATAAATCTAAAGAAGAACGTTAAAATTAATGTTTCAATATGACTACCATCAATATCGGCATCACACATAATAACTACTTTATGATAACGTAATTTTGAAAGGTTTAAAGCTTTACTATCTTCTTCGGTTCCTATGGTAACCCCTAAAGCTGTAAAAATGTTTTTAATCTCTTCGTTTTCAAAAACCTTATGAACCATGGCTTTTTCAACATTCAATATTTTTCCACGCAATGGCAAAATAGCTTGAAACTCTCTATCACGTCCTTGTTTTGCAGTTCCACCTGCCGAATCTCCCTCAACAAGAAAAACTTCACATTTTGTAGGATCTTGCTCTGAACAATCAGACAGTTTTCCTGGCAATCCACCAATGCTCATAACCGTTTTACGTTGCACCATTTCACGTGCCTTTTGAGCTGCATGACGCGCTTGAGCTGCTAATATTACTTTCTGAACTATGATTTTAGCATCATCTGGGTGCTCTTCTAAATAATCGGTTAACATTTCTGAAACAGATTGACTTACTGCTGCAGAAACCTCTCTATTCCCTAATTTGGTTTTAGTCTGCCCTTCAAATTGTGGTTCTTGCACTTTTACTGATATAATAGCCGTTAACCCCTCACGGAAATCATCACCAGCAATATCAAATTTTAAATTTTTAAGTAACCCAGATTCATCTGCATATTTCTTTAAAGTCATGGTTAAACCACGTCTAAAACCAGATAAATGCGTACCTCCCTCATGGGTATTGATGTTATTTACATAAGAATGTAAATTTTCAGCATAAGATGTATTATATACCATAGCCACCTCAACTGGCACGCCATTTTTTTCACCTTCAAACGCAATCACATCTTTCATTAAAGGCTCACGAGTAGCATCTAAATATTTGATAAATTCTTTTAACCCTTCTTCAGAATGAAATGTTTCACCTTCAAATTCACCATCGTCCTTTTTGTGTCTTTTATCAACTAAATGAATGGTAATACCTTTATTTAAATACGATAATTCACGTAAACGACTTGCTAAAGTATCATAGTTATATTCTACCGTTTGAGTAAATATGGTTGTATCTGGTCTAAACGTAACGGTGGTTCCTCTTTTATCAGTTTCCCCAATCTGTTTTACAGGATACATAGCTTTACCACGCTCGTATTCTTGCTCATAAACTTTACCGTCTCTATAAACCGTTGCACGTAAATGTTCAGATAAAGCATTCACACAACTCACACCAACACCGTGCAATCCACCAGAAACCTTATAAGAATCTTTATCAAACTTACCGCCTGCTCCAATTTTAGTCATTACAACCTCAAGTGCAGAAACTCCTTCTTTCTTGTGTAAATCTACCGGAATACCACGTCCATCATCCTCGGTAGTAATCGAGTTATCCTCGTTAATAATTACGGTAATATTATTACAATGTCCCGCTAATGCCTCATCAATCGAGTTATCTACAACCTCGTACACCAAATGGTGCAAACCACGTGTTCCAACATCTCCAATATACATCGAAGGACGCATACGCACGTGCTCCATACCCTCTAAGGCCTGAATACTATCAGCCGAATAATTATGCTTATTAAATTCTTCTTTAGGTTCGCTCATATTATTTATTTCTAATTATTTATTGTTCAAAAACACCACAAATTTTTTGGGCGTTACCACAAGGGTCGCGTTTTCTCTACTCGCTCCCTCCTATCGTCGGGGAGCTCAAACATACCGTTCAATCCCTAACGCATCTATCCGCCAAATTCAAACCGTAATTCATGTGACTTTTTCTATTTACAAAAGCAAGAACCATCAACTCATCACGTTAAAACTCAGCATAAAAAAAAGACGCCCAATAGCATCCTTCTGAATACAAACAAATATACGAAATTTTAAGCCTTTTAGAAAGCATTTTATCGAGCCATTTAGATAATTATCAACATTTGTTAATTACTTAAAAACGTCTTAAATCGTCTAAAAATGATCTTAAAATTGATTTTGATTTTTTTAGTAAGCCTTTGAAATCAACAAATACATAGAATGGCTTAGAATCCATATTTCAAGTTCTTTTTTAAAGTATTTTACTCATAAAAAGTGCGTTTTTTGAGTTAAAATGATGTTTTAATCTACTAAGGAATAATCATAAATCAACAATTACATTAGATAGGCTAAAGAACCTACAAATTAACTTTACCTTTTTTAATAATTTCATAATACCCAATAGGATATCCGAAAAAATAGTGTCTACTATATATATTCTACATATATTTGAACACAGTAAACAAACTATGAGAAATAATAACAATAATAATTTCAATAATCCTAATTTATAGGA
>NZ_JBATHX010000279.1:0-3729 GCF_049667265.1 Algibacter sp.
GCATATTGGTCATGGCTATGTCTGCTATCTCTTCAGCTTTATCAAGTTTATCTTCATTTATTAACTGTTCCGCTAAACGTGCTAAATTACCTCTGTAAGTAATGGAGTTTTTACGAGTTTCAACATCATGATAAATATCTGGACTTCCGCTATTTCCCCAATCCCAATTTTTAACTTTCTCATACATTAAATCGCTGTCCACACGTCCCATATCAAAAGGGTTAGATCTATCAACAGGCGTTTTTATAGGCACCAATTTATAGCACATACCATCTAATTGTAAATAGTCTTTCATCCAGATATAATCATCATCACCAAAACTACCACCAGTAAAATATATTGGGCGGTTCCATTCATTATTGGCAATAATATCTAGCATTAACAAACGGTTTTTATAAAGTGCACCGCCTGTTACTTTTAAGTTAATTTCTGAAACTATTTTATCAGCATCTTCCGGTTTTACAATCCCCGATTTTAAAGCATTTTCTTTATTTACAGGAAGGCGTAAATAGGGTGTTGGTAAGTATGTGGCATTAGCATCCTGACTTCTAACATTTGACATATCAATGCCACGTTGTTGTAAAACATATTTGTATTTAGTTTTTGGGTTATCACTTCCAACAAAATCTAAAAATTGTTTAACATCTAAGGTGTCATTAATAACTTGTTGAATGATAATATAATCGTTAGTCCCATATTTATACAAATCGTGCGTTAATTGCGACGGCACAGGATCACTTTCATAAGCCTTACGTTTCATTTGGTCGATATACCAATCGGTTTGAAATAAACTGGTGTTTACAACACGCACATCGGTTCGGTAGCCTTCAATTTCTTGAGCATACCAAAGGGCGAATGTATCGTTATCGCCAATGGTAAATAGAATCCCATTTTCAGCACAAGAATCTAAATACATTTTTGCCATAGCTCTAGCTGTGTATTTATCAGATCGGTCGTGGTCATCCCAATTGTTGGCCACTAAAATTCCAGGAACTAAAATTAAACATGCTACTGTGATTATTGGTGCCGCTAATTTTTTAGGCACATATTTTTTAAGGGTGTCGTAAATGGCGTAAACCCCAAAACCAATCCAAAGTGTAAATACATAAAATGAGCCAACTACTGAATAATCACGCTCACGAGGTTCAAAAGGACGTACATTGGTATATACTTGAATGGCAATTCCTGTAAACAAGAAAAACACCAGCATCACCCAAAACAATTTCTTGTCTTTATTAAACAAAAAGAAAAACCCAATAAGGCCTAAAATTAATGGGAATAAATAATACGTATTTCTAGCTTTATTGTTTTCAACATCGCTAGGTAAATTATCTTGCGACATACCTAAATGCCATTCGTCCAATAGTTTTATGCCCGAAATCCAATTTCCGTGGTTGTCATAACGGCCTTGAATATCGTCTTGTCTTCCAGAAAAATTCCACATAAAATAACGCCAGTACATGTAACCTAATTGGTATTCAAAAAGGTAAGCAATGTTACTTGCTAATGATGGTTTTTCAATGTCTATATAGTCTTTAAATTGTTTTAAGAAATCATTATAATCTTCATAATCAACATTCCCTTGAGCGACATCGTTTCTAAAATTTGAAACGGCACTAATCAGCTCGTTTTCCATGGCATAGTCAGGCTTCAGCTTAAAATCTAAAAACCCAGAAAACATCATATAGTTTTCAGCATGTTCGCCACTCCACATACGGGGAAGGAAAGAGGCGTGTTTTGAATTATAATTCTGCTTAGCATTTTTCCAATCGTTAACAACGACGTATTCACCTTTAGCTTTGTCCTTTTCATATTTAGGTTTATCATCTACATATGGGTTGTTTTCATCTAAATAGGCATATTGGTCGGTGAATTGAGGGCCGAAAAACAAGTGTGTTTCAGGATATTGTTCTAAGTTATAATAAGCCAATAATTCTCTGGCGCTTGATGGGTTGTTTTCATTAATTACCACATCGGCATTAGCACGAATAGGTAACATTAACCAGGTTGAAAAACCTATAATAACAAAGGTTAAACAAAGAATTCCTGTATTTAAATGGGTGTAATTTTTTTGACGTGTATATTTTAAGGCGTAAAAAATAATGGCCACTAATGCAATACCAGCAATTATGGAACCTGAATTAAAAGGGAGTCCTACGGAATTCACAAAAAACAATTCCATAGCACTAAAAATTCTAAGAATATTGGGTGCCAATAATTTAAATATAAAAAGCAACACCCCAACTGCAACTGCATTTGCAATTATAAAATTTTGAATAGTAACTGTTTTGTAGTTTTTAAAGAAATAAATAAGGCCAATGGCAGGAATAGTCAATAAGCCCATAAAGTGAACTCCAAACGATAGTCCAATAACAAAAGCAATTAAAATTAACCAGCGGTTACCTCGAGGTTTATCCATATCCTGTTCCCAACGTAGTGCTAACCAGAATAAAACCGCCATAATTAAAGTAGCCATGGCGTAAACTTCAGTCTCAACGGCATTAAACCAGAACGAATCTGTAAAGGCGAAGGCTAAACTTCCAACTAAACCACTACCTAAAATAGCCATAGATTTTCCTTGAGACATCTCATTTTTATCACCAACTAATTTTTTTAGTAATAACGTAATGGTCCAAAACATAAATAGAATCGTGAATGCGCTAGCTACAGCACTCATCATATTCATCATAAATCCAACTTGCGAAGGCTCAAAAGCAAACATCGAGAAAAAAGCTCCCATCATTTGGAATAATGGAGCTCCAGGTGGATGACCTACTTGTAATTTTGCCGAAGTTAAAATATACTCGCCTGCATCCCAAAAACTAACTGTTGGTTCTACCGTTAAACTATATGTTATAAGCGCTATTAAAAAAGAAAACCAGCCTAAAATGGTGTTCCATTTTTTATAGTTTACATGTGCCATGTGTATCTGAATTTATTTGCTTTGGCGAATTTAACAATAAATATGAAATGAGACCTAACTATTTAGTTTGTCTTAACATATACCTGAATCTTAAAGGCTTAAAAAAAACGTAAAGAATTGATGAATATTTTTCAAAAAAAACTTGTGCAAAGATTTTTTTATACTAAATTTGCACCCTCATTACACGAATGGCCTATGGTGTAACTGGCAACACGTTGGTTTTTGGTACCAAAGAGTCTAGGTTCGAGCCCTAGTAGGCCAACATTAATTTGAAATCCCGATCATTAATTTGATTGGGATTTTTTATTGTTTAAAACATTTTTATTTGGGCGCCTGCCTGCCGGCAGGCAGGTTACGCCTCCTAAGGTCGTCGTCGGGCTATCCGTTCCAAGTCCTCGCACCTCCTGCGTCGGGCTGTGGGCTATCCACTTCTATCCCTAACGCGCTTGTTTGCTGGCTTTTATTTTTAAACCTATAGCTGTTTTGTTTTTGGAAGGGATAGTTGTCTTTAAAAATTAAAGATAACGTCTCAAATAATCATCAGAATAATCAATTTCTAGCTCCATCCAAATGGGAAGATGATCAGACATTTCATAGGTAGACCAATTCTTGTATGATTTTTGCCAATTTACGTAAGGCGCTTTGTTATGGTTAGCTCTAACTTTTTCTACTATAATTTCATAATGATTTAGCATGTCTTCCTCACTTGGTCTAGATTTACCGTTTTTTAAATCTTCATCAGTTAATTTTGGAGCTTCCTCAGTCGGATGAGGTCCAAAAACGGCGTGGCGCCAATCAAACGTTCC
>NZ_JBATHX010000280.1:0-2155 GCF_049667265.1 Algibacter sp.
CAACACCTTCATCTGCTGGTTCAATCGTAAATACGATATCAGCAAATTTACCACGACCACCAGATTGTTTTTTGTAAACTTCTCTATGATCTGCAGACGCTGTAATAGCTTCTTTATATTCTACTTGTGGTTGACCTTGATTAACCTCAACTTTAAATTCTCTTTTTAAACGATCTACAATTACATCTAAGTGTAATTCACCCATCCCAGAAATAATAGTTTGTCCTGAAGCTTCATCTGAACGTACTGTAAAGGTAGGATCTTCCTCAGCCAATTTAGCTAAGCCCATACCTAATTTATCAACGTCTGCTTTAGTTTTAGGCTCCACCGCAATACCAATTACTGGATCAGGGAAGTCCATTGATTCTAAAACAATAGGGTGCTTTTCATCTGAAAGCGTATCTCCTGTTTTGATAGATTTAAATCCAACAGCAGCTCCAATATCTCCAGCTTCGATAAAATCGATTGCATTTTGTTTGTTAGCGTGCATTTGGTAGATACGAGAAATACGTTCTTTTTTACCAGAACGATTATTCAATACATAAGAACCTGCATCTAAACGACCAGAGTATGCACGGAAAAATGCTAAACGTCCAACAAAAGGATCGGTAGCAATTTTAAATGCTAAAGCAGCAAATGGCTCCTTTACACTTGGCTTACGTAATTCTTCTTTATCAGTATCAGGATTCATTCCCTTAATACCTTCCTTATCCATTGGAGAAGGTAAATAACGACATACAGCATCTAATAAGAATTGAACACCTTTATTTTTAAATGCAGAACCACAAATCATAGGAATGATTGCCATATCCATTACAGCAGCCCTAAGTGCAGCGTGCACTTCGTCTTCTGTAATTGAATCTTCATCTTCCATGAACTTCTCAAGTAAGTTCTCATCGTAACCTGCTACTTCTTCAATTAATAACGCTCTATATTTTTTAGCTTCAGCTTTAAGCTCTTCGGGAATATCAATAACATCAAAAGTTGCCCCTTGAGTTTCATCATGCCAAACAATAGCTCTATTCTTTACTAAATCTATAACACCTTTAAAATCTTCCTCATCACCAATGTTTAAAACGATTGGCACCGCGTTAGATTTCAACATATCTTTTACTTGTTGACAAACCCCTAAAAAGTCAGATCCTTGACGGTCCATTTTATTTACGAACCCAATTCTTGGCACTTTATAGTTATCAGCTAATCTCCAGTTAGTTTCTGATTGTGGCTCAACACCATCAACAGCACTAAATAAGAATACTAAACCATCAAGTACACGTAATGAACGGTTTACTTCAACCGTAAAATCAACGTGACCAGGTGTATCAATAATATTAAAATGGAATTCCTTAGACTCATCAGTTGGCTCTCCATTCAATCTTGGAAATACCCACTCACAAGTTGTAGCTGCCGAAGTAATTGTAATTCCTCTTTCTTGCTCCTGCTCCATCCAGTCCATTGTTGCAGCGCCATCATGCACTTCACCAATTTTATGAGAAACTCCTGTATAATAAAGAATACGCTCTGTAGTAGTAGTTTTTCCTGCATCAATATGTGCAGCAATACCTATATTTCTTGTTAATGTTAAATCTCTTGCCATTTCTTAAAATCTAAAGTGAGAGAATGCTTTGTTAGCCTCTGCCATTTTGTGAGTATCTACTCTTTTCTTAACCGCCGCTCCTTCTTCTTTAGCTGCTGCTAAAACTTCAGATGCTAAACGTAATGCCATAGATTTTTCATTTCTTTTACGTGAATAGCTAATTAGCCATTTCATTGCTGTTGAAACTTTTCTGTCTGGACGAATTTGCATTGGAATTTGGAATGTTGCACCACCTACTCTACGACTACGTACTTCTACGTGAGGCATAACGTTAGATAAAGCGTCTTTCCAGATTTCTAAAGCTGTTTTTTCTTCGTCCGTTTTTTTCGAGTCTACAATATCAATTGCATCGTAGAATACTTTAAAAGCTACCGATTTCTTTCCATCCCACATCATCATATTAACGAAACGAGTTACTAACTGGTCGTTAAAACGTGGATCTGGCAAAAGCGGTCTCTTTTTTGCTGCTCTTTTTCTCATGTCTTCTTCTTAAAGTTTTAATTACTTCTTAGGGCGTTTTGCACCATACTTAGATCTACGTTGCGTTCTACCTGAAAC
>NZ_JBATHX010000281.1:0-2161 GCF_049667265.1 Algibacter sp.
TTTTTATGTGTCACATTATTTTCTTCAAATGCATTTTCTCAATCTGACACATTATATTTTAATCTAGATGGCGTTAAAATAAACAAAGAGAGATTTAAGAATAAAATAGAGAAAGATTTCTACGAAGCAACCATGTATACAACGGATACATTGGTTGAAATGAAATTGAAGTTACTTTATTGTTTTGGAAAATTAACTGATGATAGCAAAACTCAATTATTTAAGTCGTTATCATCAAGACATGAAGTTGATACCACAAAAATTTTATCATCCTTTTATAAAGATACTTTGAAAAGTAAATCTGATTTTCCATTAAAGAATGTAATCTATCTTATTAGCAATGCTGGAGATACCTTGAAAAAGAGGAGTTTTAGTAATAGTCGCACCATGAATTATACTCATAGACAATGGAAGAAAGAGAGCGGGAAAATTAAAACTTTTATGAATTTTAAAGCGTATCATAGGTTAAATAATGAATATATTAGAGGACATCATAGCGATTATAAAAAAAGTGTTGAACTGTTAATGTTTTATGGCGAAAATAATGGAGATTCCGATAAGATTCAAGGCTTGAAATGGCATAAAGACAATGGAGATGTACTAAAGAAGTTATTTAATTATAAGGATGAAAAATTTAGATATGTTTTAATAAAACCAAATGGAGAGTTTTTTCTACAATATGGTTTTATAGCAACGCCTTTTTCTAATTTATTTAATGACACAGATTGGGAATTTCATAAAAATAAATTTTTAAAAGAAAGATAAAAATATAAAGCTTCAATGTGTTTATAGTTAAACACAAGGTTATTTTACTTTAAACTTTATTCAATATGTTTTTTCAGCACTTCTAAAAGCTGTTTTTTGTTGGTTATACCTTTGTAAATATCTGATTCTATTTCAATTATAAAAATTTCTTCATCAAGATTTTCGATTGATTTACCAGATGCTTTTAATGTTTTAATTAATGTTGCTTTATCTTTTTCAAGATGCTTTTCATTAAAAGCTACTACGTTTTTGTTAAAAAGAGTTTTTGTTTCCTCGCAAAAATCACAATTTTCGGATGTGTAAATGGTAATATTTGCAGTTTTTAAAGCGTCGTCAAAATTTATTTGAAGGTCTTCATCGTCTTTTCTAAATTGAAGATTTACACTCATTTCATTTACAATAAATTGGTGTTCATATTCGCCAGCCGATTCGGCCAGTTTAATAAGTGTTAGTAGGTGAGTTTCGCTATTTGGTTCAATAGGTTTTAGAACAGGGCGGTTACTGCTTCGTCTGTAATCTTCGGTCGTAACTCTTAAAAATACAACGTAACTTATAGTGTCTATGTTTTTAGCATATAGCTCTAAACGTTTTCCATTTTGTTTTTCAATAAGCGTTACTTTATCACCACTTAAATTTTGCGCAAAGCTATTTATTGAAAAGAAAAATAGCAGAAAAACTAAAAATTTGAGTTTTGAGTTTGATTTCATGAGTGTTGCAAATTTAAACAAATTTTAAAAGTATATTTGCAATAAACATACCATAAACGAATGCAATTAAACTTAACAAAACCAATCTGTTTTTTCGATTTAGAAACAACAGGAATCAATATATCTAAAGATCGAATAGTTGAAATTTCAATACTTAAAGTGTTTCCTAATGGTACTGAAGAAAGTAAAACCTGGTTGGTAAATCCTGAAATGAAAATTCCAGCTGAGGTTATTGCCATTCATGGAATAACTAACGAGAAGGTGGCAAACGAACCAACGTTTAAGGAATTGGCTAAAGATGTTTATAATATGATTAAGGATTCTGATTTAGGAGGGTTTAATTCTAACCGTTTTGATATTCCTTTATTAGCTGAAGAAATGCTTCGTGCAGATGTTGATTTTGATATGAAGAACACGTTGGCTGTTGATGTGCAAACCATTTTTCATAAAATGGAGCAACGTACTTTAAGTGCAGCGTACAAGTTTTATTGTGATGAAAGTTTGGATAATGCACATAGCGCTGAGGCTGATACCAAAGCCACTTATGAGGTTTTAAAATCGCAATTAGATAAATACGAGGATTTAGAAAACGACACCAAGTTTTTAGCAGAGTTTAGTTCGCGCAAAAAGTTTGCAGATTTTGCAGGTTTTATTTCATATAATAAAGAAGGTATTGAGTGTTTTTCTTT
>NZ_JBATHX010000282.1:0-11242 GCF_049667265.1 Algibacter sp.
ACAACAAGGTAAAAATGTAGCCGATGTTTTGGTGTTTACGGGAGAATCTTCTCCAAATACCGCATTTTTGAAACCAGAAATTAAACAAATGGGTTTTGATTATGATTTAATTGGCGCCAATAAATTAAAAGACTTAACTGTTAAAGACGGAATAATATATTCCTCAGTTGGAAATACGTATAAAGTGCTAGTATTGCCAGAATCTGATTTTATAAATCCAGAAACATTAGAAAAAGTAAAAGAATTGGTCAATGGTGGCGCAAAGGTAATTGGTAAAAAACCATCACAATCGCCAAGCTTAACAAATTATCCAAATAATGATGAAATTGTTAAAAATTATGTAGACGAATTATGGACTTCAGGTTTGGTAGTAGATAGTCCTATTGAGACTGTTTTAAACAATCATATACCAGACTTTAAAATAGAAAGTAGCGATAATTCAGATTTAAGTTTCATACACAGAAAAACAGCAAGTGCAGATATTTACTTTATTGCCAATGCAAAAAAAGAAGCGAGAGATATTAAGGTAAATTTTAGAGTTTCTGGAAAGCAACCAGAACTCTGGAATGCAGAAAAAGGTACCTCAAAAGAGGTAGTTGTGTTTCAAGAAAATGGAGATGGAACCACAACAGTATCTTTACAATTAGGTATAGAAGAAGCCGTATTTGTCATATTTAAAAAACCTTCAAATACCAATCATTTGGTTGCCAATACAATAGAAGTAGAACAAACAAAAGCAGTACCACTTTCTAACTTAGAGATTATAAAAGCAGAATACGGCACTTTCTTACAAGAAGGTTTGGTAGATATTACAGACGCTGTTAGTAAAGAAATTAATAACGGTAAATTAGATTTTAAAATGTCTCGTGCGTTTTGTGATTGTGATCCTGCTATGGGCTACAAAAAAGAGTTTAGAATGGAGTACCAAATTGGTGATACAAAAAAACAAGTATATGCAGAAGAACGTGAGCATATTACTATTGATGCGGGTAATAAAAATTTAAAAGTTCTAAAAGCTGTTTTTGGAAAATTTAAGGCAGAAACCAAAGGGATTCCTGAAAATTATAAAACGTTTGATGTTACAAATAAAATTAAAAATTTTGTTGCTTCAAATATTTATAATGTTGTGGTGTCGAATGAATTGATAAACAATCAAATTCCAGAAGGAAATAAAACAACTTTGAAAATTACTTACAAAACTGATGGTAAAGAACGAACTTTATTTATACCAAAAGGACAAGTTTTAGATCTATCAAAAGATAAAACAAAACCTACATTAGTGTACGCAGATGATGTTATTAATTGGATAACTCCAAATACAGGTAAAATAACATATACAAATGTATCAGGAGAAACAAAAACAGCAGAAGTAAAATCAATACCAGAAGCCATTGATTTATCTAGTTCTTGGGAGGTAACTTTTCCGCATAAAATAGAAAATCCAGAGATTGTAAAATTTAACGAATTAATATCTTGGTCAAATCACAAAGACGAAAGTATTCAGCATTTTTCCGGAACTGCATCTTACAAAAAAGAAGTTATAATTTCTGATGAATTGTTAAAATCAGATAAAAGCTTAGAACTAGATTTAGGAAGCGTTGCTGTAATTGCAGAGGTATTTGTTAATGGAAAAAATGTTGCTACCTTATGGAAAGCACCTTTTAGAACTACCATTGATAATTTTGTAACAAAAGGAAAAAATACCATAGAAGTAAAAGTAACAAATTTATGGCCCAATAAATTAATTGGAGATGAAAGCTTACCTTTAGATTACGAACGAAAAGGTAATAAAATAGTAAAATTACCAGATTGGTTGCTGAATAATACAGAACGACCATCAAAACGTACTACGTTTTCATCTTGGAAACATTGGAGTAAAGAAGATACATTACTAACATCAGGTCTTTTAGGTCCAGTTAAATTGAGAGTTTCTAAAGTAATACCTTTAAACTAATGATTAAAAAAATAGTAATTCTCAGTATCTGTTTTTGCTTTTTACTAATGGCATGTAATGGCAGCAAAAAAGTAACTTCAGAAATGGAGGATAAAGATGAAATGGTTGATTATTTTGCCGATAATGGTTTTGGTAATGCAGTTGCTATTGTTCAGCATCCTTCAGGAGTATATCATAAAGGGGTTACTTATGTGGCTTATCAAGGACCACTTGAAGACCCTTATGTAGCTTCATATAATCATAAGACTAAAGAATGGAAAGGACCGTTTAAAGCTGGTGTGAGCGAAATGGGTAAAGACCCAAATCGCAAAAAAAAAATAGATAATCATGGAAAGCCAGCTATTCTTATTGATGATGCCGGCTATATCCATATTGCATTTGGCGGTCATGGTGGTACGCGTGAACTTGGTGAGAATGCGCTAGGAAATCATCATTATGGCAAGAATATACATGCGGTTTCAAAGCAACCTTTAGATATTTCTAGCTGGGAAACACTAGATAATGTTTCGCCCTTCGGTACCTACAGTCAGTTTTTAAAAATGGATAACGGCGATATTTATTTGTTTTATCGTCATGGCGCCCATAGAAGTAACTGGGTGTATCAAAAATCTACAGACCACGGTCGTACTTTTGGAGAACCGTTTTCATTCTTAAAACATAAAAGAAGAGCAAATATTGAAGCCGAAGATTCATGGTATCCTTGGGTGAGTAGAGGTAATGGTGACGATATTATTGTAGCATTCGATTACCATATTTGTAGAGATAATAAGAACGCTCAAGACCCACGAGGTCATATACCAGAACGACATAATCTGTATTATATGGTTTTTGATACCATGACAGAGCAATGGAAAAATGTTAAAAATGAGCCTTTAGAAATGCCTTTAACCAAAGAAATGGCAGATGAAAAAACTTTAGTAAAGGAAATAGCTAGCGATTGGACTTTTCAAGGGATAGCAGATGTAGACCCAAATGGAAATCCGCATGTGTGTATCTTGGTTGGTCCAGATATCGCAGAAAATAGAAGTGGCGCAAAACGCTTACAACATTTTAGATGGGATGGGCAAAAGTGGTTAGAAAATAATAATTCAATTCTACCAAAAGGTAATGGAGATATAGAAGTAAAAACAGCAACAGAGGTTAGTATCTATTTAGAAAGTGAAACCAGAGATGATTTTGCAGAAATAAGTAGATGGGATAGTTTTGACGGCGGTGCATCTTATAAAAAGGGAACAGTTTTTTTAAGTAGAAAAAATTCAGGTTTTGTAATATCGTCTCTTATTGATAATGCACATCCAGATGCTAGAATTATTGTGGGAGAAAAGCAAAAAGGAACAGATTTTAAAAATATGTATTTATTAGGTGATAATGGCCCTATTTCAAGAGTTAAGAAATAAATCCATAAAAAAACAAAAAAATAATACTTTAATAAAAAGAAATGAAAAAAATATTCTTAATAATATGCTTGGTAAAAGTAATATTCTTATCGGCACAATCGTTACAACATCCAGTTATTTGGACCACACAGCCAGACAAACCAGAGGTGTTGTCGAAAATTGAAAATTATGCTTGGGCGGGTAGTATTATTACTAAAGCAAAGGCTGCTGTGGATTCAAGTGTAAATACACACATTTCGAATCCAGCAACAATTCTTAATACCATCCCAGCATTGGCAGGAGATGATAACTTAACAGAAGCACTAGCTAGCTCTGCTGCTTCAGGACATGCTAGGGTTCTTACATACGCATCATATGCAGCAATGTTGTACCACATTTCTGACGAAGAAAAGTATGCACAATTTGCTGCTGATATCCTTTGGTATTATATTGAAGAATTAGAAACTAGAAGTCCTTCAAATACATCAATGAGTGGGAATCATTTTTATGATTCTCGTAGTGGATATCAACATTTTGCAATAGCATACGATTTTATAGTAAACTATTTAAAGGAGCCACAAACTAGGTTGTATCAAAAATCATCAGGAAATAAAATAGTTTTTGATAATGAAAAAGCCCAAACCGCAGTTTATAATGTAGCTATGAACGCGCTACATGAGCATGGTGGCGCAGATACCAAATATGGCAAAACCGTGAGTAATCACCCTATTTTAACAGCTCCAGGAGCATTGTTTAGTATTCTATGCGTGGAAGATGATATAGAACGTGAAAGAATGTTTAATGTATTCTGGAATGTTGGAACCAAAGAACAAAACTCATTTACAAAAACTATTTTGCCTATGTTTGGAGAACAAGGTATTTGGCCAGAATCTGTGAGTTATAGTTTTATGCCAAACATATCACTAGTGCTTAATATTGTAGATAAACTAAAGCCAGAAATGAATGTGATGGCAGATAATATCCATATTCTAGATGGTAATTTTTTATTTGATAATCTAAGACATCCAGACAGACGCTTTGTACGTTATGGAGACTCAAAAAGAAATAGTGATGGAACAGAAGATCTTTACAGAATCACTTTAGATATAGCTTTAAGAAACGGGTTTACTGCTCATGAGCAAAAAGCCAAAATAGCTTTGAGGCAAGGTTATGATAGCGAGGGAGGGTACAATCCGTCTGTTCCTATTAGTACCTTTGATAATACGGACGCATTTGAACAATTGTTTTGGGGTGTTGATATTCCAACTGTAATTTCAGGTGCAATCGATTTTCAAAAACCAACAGTTGTTATAAAACACGCTGGAGTTGCATTACAACGCAATTATGTAGAAGAGAATAATGAAGATTACGGGCTTTCTGGTATTATTGGAGGTGCGCATTATGTACATTCACATGCTACAGGTATTACAATGGAATTGTATGGGGCAGGTTATATTATGGCAGCTAATGCTGGATTGCCAAAGACTCTGGCAGATAGAAAAATACCCGAACATACCAATTATTTTTGGAGACACGCAGGTAATAATACTATGATTGTAAACGGAACCACGCATGGTAGACAATCAGGGGCATGGAATTCAAACTCGTATTTGTGGATGGATAGAACTGTAAATATTGGAGCAGAACCAAAACATTTAGAAGATCCTATCAATCCTAATTTTAGTTTTGCTACGCAGTTTTTAGATGATACGGTAAATAATGATCAACAGCAAAGAACCCTTAGTACCATTAGAACGAGTGCAACTACAGGGTATTATTTTGATATGTTCCGTTCAAAATCTCTAGGTACAAATAATTTTCACGATTATATCTACCATAATTTAGGAGATGCAACCAATATTATGACAACGGATGGAACTGCATTAGCTGTTTCTTCAACTTCAAGATATCAAAACGATATTGGAGATTTACAGAAATCTCCAGGATGGAGGTTCTTTGAAGAAACAAACGTTACAGCATCAACAGATGCCGCAATTCATGTGCGTTTTGATATGAATGCAACCAATACCTATATGAATATGTTTGCTCCATCTGGAGTAGCTAGAGAATATACCAAAGCACTAGGTCCAGCAACTCGAGAAGCAAAAGGTGGATACATAAATAAGAAAACGCAAATTCTTGCCATAAGACAACAGGGTGAGGCATGGGATAAACCATATGTGCATATTTTTGAACCTTCTAAAGCAACAAATGCTAGTGTAAAATCCGTAGAACATTTATATAGAGGGGATGTTATTGTAGGAGCAACAGTAAAAAGTCAAATTGGAGATAAAGAAGTAACTGATTATGTAATTTGTCAAGAAGATGCATCTAAAGTATTGAATCTTCCTGAAATAGGAATTCAATTTACAGGCCATTTTGCAGTAGTTCGTTATGAACAAATTTTAGATAAGTATTATCTTACTTTGTATATTGGAGAAGGAACAAATCTTTCTTTTGGAGAATATTCCCTCCAGGCAGATATAAATAATAAGGGGCAAATGACGGTAGAATTAGATTCAAGTTTGTCATTATCAGAAGATATGTTAGGAGGACTATCAAAAATAACAATATATCCAAATCCATCAACCAATTCATTTACGATAAAATCAGATCAAAAAGACTTGGAAAAATTAAGTATCTATAATGTTTTAGGTGTTAAGGTATATACAAATAACAAAATTCAAAACAAATTAATTATAAATACCAAAGATCATAAAATGACAAGCGGATTGTATTTTGTAGTTATTAGAGACCAACAAGGTAAACAATACTCACAAAAATTAATTATTAAGTAAACTTAGTATATATAAAATCCTTGAGTTACTTAGCTCAAGGATTTTTTTTTAAAATAAATGATGATAAAATCTTTAAAATATAATGTTTTTAAAAACTGAAAATAATTATATAAAAATCATAAGAGTGTTAAAATAAAAAAGATGAATGTTCTTAATAGAGAAACCGCAAATTTAAAAGCCAAACTACCTATAAAAATTGTTCAGTTTGGAGAAGGTAATTTTTTAAGAGCATTTATTGAGTATGCCTTTCAGGAGTTAAATAAAGCTATAGATTTTAATGCTGGTATTGCTGTGGTACAACCCATTGAAAAAGGTATGATAGACTTGATAAACAATCAAGATGGTCTATACACGCTTTTTATGAAAGGGGTAAAAAAAGGCAAAGAAATACAAGAGATTGAATTGATTGAAAATATTGTTAAGGGCATCAATCCCTATTCAAATTTTAATGATTTTATTGGTTTAGCAAAAGAAGAAGACTTAGAGTTTATCTTTTCAAATACTACTGAAGCTGGCATTGCTTATGACGAGAATGATACATTATCTATGCAACCACCTAATTCGTTTCCTGCAAAACTTACGGTGCTTTTATATGAAAGGTATAAATATTTTAAGGGTGATTTGGCTAAAGGCTTAAGAATAATTCCGTGTGAATTAATCAATTATAATGCAAAAACCTTAAAGGAAATCATTTTAAAATATAGTGAAGATTGGAAATTAGAACCGGCATTCAACACTTGGCTTTTAGAAAGTTGTTCGTTTCATAATACCTTGGTAGATAGAATTGTACCTGGCTATCCAAGTTACGATATTGACCAATACAATGCACAACTTCCCTATAAAGACAATTTAATTGTTACTGCAGAATCCTTTTTTCTTTGGGTAATAGAAGGTGGAGATGCTTTAAAAGCAAAATTACCTTTTGATAAAACCCATTTAGACGTAAAAATTGTTGACGATTTGCAACCCTATCGCACTAGGAAGGTGCGTATTTTAAATGGAGCTCATACTGCCATGGTGCCATTGTCTTTATTGTATGGAAATACCACCGTAAAGCAAACGGTAGATCATAAATTCACGGGTGAGGTTATCCATAAAGCAGTTTTTGAGGAGATTATTGATACATTAGAAATGGATAATACAAGCTTAAATAACTTTGCTGAAGAGGTTTTCGATCGATTTAGAAATCCGTTTATCGTGCATAATTTGTCTAGCATCGCATTAAATTCCATTTCTAAATTTAAGGTTAGGGTTTTACCAAGTTTGTTGCAATATGTAAAAAAGAACAACAAATTGCCATTAAATTTAACCTTTGCTTTTGCCTGTTTAATTCGTTATTATAAAGGAGTTTGGAAGGGCGAAACATTGCCTGTACAAGATAGTGATGCTATAATTGCTGATTTTTTAAAAATATGGGCGACCAATAATTATACAGAAATTGCAAATGCGGTGTTAAGTTCAGCGGATTATTGGGGCGAAGATTTAACTAAAGTTGAAAATTTATCGGCTGCCATCATTTTAGCCTTAAAAGAAATGGATGAAAATGGTATTGAAAAGGGATATAGTAATTATGCAAATCAACACTATGCTTAAATGATGAAGGATAAACTCATAAAAATTAATGCATCCGATAATGTGGCTGTGGCTTTAATGAATTTAAAGGCTGGAGACAGTATTTTTTATGATGGTTCTGAAATTAAAATCCTGACCGATATCAAAGCAAAACACAAAGTTGCCTTAAAGAGTTTTAAATCTGGAGACCAAATAATTATGTATGGTGTTTTGGTAGGTTCTGCTAATGGAAACATCGAAAAAGGCGCTGTGTTAACTACGGAAAATTTAAAACACGAAAGTAAAAAAGTATCTGGTAAAACAGAAACTTTGGGTTGGCAAGCGCCTAATGTTGAGAAATGGAAAGACAAAACGTTTTTAGGTTATCATAGAACAGACGGACAAGTAGGTACAGACAATGTTTGGCTGTTTTTTCCGCTTGTGTTTTGCGAAAATAGGAACATAGAAATACTCAAAGATATTTTTGAAAAAGAGTTGTTACAGCAGGAGGAAAGTCCGCATCAACTATTACTAAGGTCTTTAGTTCAAGGTGAATCTGCTAAAACAGAAAAAAATACTTCTGGCACTAAAGTTTTAAATAATATTGATGTGAAATTTATTACCCATTCTGGCGGTTGTGGTGGTATTCGTCAAGACTCAGAAAGTCTAGCCAAGTTATTGGCAGGTTATATAAATAACCCCAATGTGGCAGGTGCCACAGTATTAAGTTTAGGCTGTCAAAACCTGCAAATTGACATTCTTAAAAACGCCATCACAGCCATAAATCCAAATTTAGATAAGCCTGTTTTAATTTTTGAACAGCAACAAATGGGTACCATAGACCAAATGCTGTCAACGGTTATAAAAGAAAGTTTTGCAGCAATTAAAAAGGCGAATGCTATTGAGCGTAAACCGGCCCCAATATCTAAATTAAAAATTGGATTGGAGTGCGGGGGTTCTGATGGGTTTTCTGGAATTTCTGCAAATCCTACTTTGGGTATGGTTTCAGATATGTTAGTGGCTTTAAATGGTACCGCTGTTTTAGCTGAATTTCCGGAGCTTTGTGGCGTAGAACAAGAATTGGTTAACCGATGCGTACATGATAAAGACGGCGAAAAGTTTTTAGAACTCATGCAAGCTTTTGAAAAATCGGTGGTAAATGCGGGTTCTGGTTTTGATATGAACCCTTCTCCAGGAAACATAAAAGACGGTTTAATTACAGATGCCATGAAATCTGCAGGTGCTGCTAAAAAAGGCGGCACATCCCCTATTGAAGCGGTTTTAGATTATGGCGAATATCTTTCCAAACCTGGTTTAAACTTATTATGTACGCCGGGTAATGATGTAGAAAGTACCACAGCTTTGGTGGGTGCTGGTGCAAACATGGTGCTGTTCACTACAGGTTTAGGCACACCAACAGGAAATCCAATTGCACCTATTGTTAAGGTTTCTTCCAATACAGAATTGGCTCAAAAAATGCCCGATATTATTGATATTGATACTGGAGCTGTCATCCGTGGCGAAAAAACAATATATGAAATGGCATCGGAAATGCTCGATTTCATTATTGATGTGGCTAGTGGTAAAACCATCACTAAGGCTAAATTGTTAGGACAAAATGATTTTATTCCTTGGAAAAGAGGCGTGTCTTTGTAGCATAGTGTAAATTTTAAAAAGAGAATATAAATAGCGATGCGGTATAATATGAAATCAACTTTTTTAGCAATCTTAGTACCCCTTTTTGCGCTGATTAGCCATGCTCAGACTAAAACATATTTATCAGGGACTTACGCGGATACTGCAATAGATTGGGATTTTAAAATATCCGAGGGAAGAAATAGCGGGCACTGGACCACCATTCCTGTGCCATCAAACTGGGAAACCAAAGGTTTTGGGTATTATACCTATGGTCAAGATCATAAAGACTATAAAACGAACCCAGAAATAGGTTTTTACAAACATCAATTTAATTTTCAATTAAAAAAAGATAAGCGTTATTTTATTGTTTTTCAGGGGTCTATGACAGAAACTACGGTGGTTTTGAATGGTAAACAAATTGGCGAAACTCATGTTGGGGGTTTTACCGAATTTAAATACGAAATCACTAATTTTTTAAAAGAAGGTAAAAATATACTTGAAGTAGAAGTGTTAAAACCAGCCACAGATCCTCAGGTAGTTAAGGCAGAACGTATTGCCGATTATTGGTTGTTTGGAGGCATTTTTAGACCTGTTTTTATAGAAGAAGTTCCAGAAAATTATATTCAGCGTGTGGCGATTGATGCGCAAATGAATGGTGATTTTAAAATGGATGTTTTTACAGACACATCCATTAAAAATTTAAAAGTAACAGCTCAATTATTCGATGCGAATCATCAAAAAATAGGAAAAGATTTTTCAGAAAAAATAGGTTTAGAGCTTACACAATTAACCGCTAGTTTTAAGGATATCGCCTTATGGACGCACGAATATCCCAACCTTTATAGTGTTGAGGTTTCGTTAATGCATAAAAAATCGGTTGTACATACTTACAAACAAACCTTTGGTTTTAGGACTTTCGAGGTTCGTGACCATGATGGGTTTTATCTTAACGGAAAGCGCGTCTTACTAAAAGGTGCTAATATGCACAGTTTTAGACCAGAAACGGGTCGTACATTAACCAAAAAAGACATGCTTGAAAACATAAAGTTGATGCAGGACATGAACTTTAATACGGTGCGTATTTGTCATTACCCACCAGATACCGAGTTTTTAGATTTATGCGATTCCTTAGGGTTAATGGCAATGGATGAATTACCAGGTTGGCGTCATGCACTTCCAGACGCTATTGGTAGTAAGCTTGTAAAAGAATTGGTAGTTAGAGATGTGAATCATCCTTCGGTTATTCTTTGGAGCAACGGAAATCATTTGGCACATAACCCAAAGTTTGATGACGACTTTTTTAAATGGGATATTCAAAAAAGAAGACCCCTAAAAAATGAAACAAAAACGGGCGATATTCTAGCCAATTACAGTCCAGATTTTGATATTGTTAGAACCAATTTTTATCCCTCATTCGATTTATTGCAAAAGCGTTTATTCGAAGAAAATCATATTGTTTTGCCCAATGAAGCATTACACGCCCTTTACGATGGTGGTGGAGGTGCTAATTTAAAAACCTATTGGGATGCCATAGAACAATCAAAAGTAGGCGGTGGTTTAATGATTTGGGCGCTTTTTGATGAAGGATTAAGAAGAACGGATATGAACAATCAGCCATTTCATCAAGGGAATAATGCACCAGATGGCATTGTTGGTCCTAATGCTGAAAAAGACGGAAGTTTTTATGCCGTGCGAGAAATTTGGTCGCCAGTAAGTATTATGGAAGATAGCATCACATCAAACTTCAATGGCGAATTAACCATCCAGAATAAGTTCGATTTTGTGAATTTGAAGGCCTGTAAAATAAACTGGAAACTCATTGCTTTTGAAACGCCTAATACATCCGCTTCTGGTTTCAGAACAATTGCAAAAGGTAAATTAGATCCACCTAATATTTTTCCGGGTAGTACAGGACAGATAAGGAT
>NZ_JBATHX010000283.1:0-10540 GCF_049667265.1 Algibacter sp.
GAGGTGGTTTTGGTTTTTAGCAGTTTTTAAAGAAGATAAAAAGCCTTTGATTCTCATCAAAGGCTTTTACATTTATAACTGACGTAAGTCAATAATTTATCTATGGCGATTCGGCATTACATCATGCCTGGCATACCGCCGCCCATTGGAGGGTGGCCAGCTTCAGCTTCTTTAATATCTATTAAAGCACACTCAGTTGTTAGAATCATTCCAGCTACAGAAGCTGCATTTTCTAAAGCAATACGTGTTACTTTTTTAGGATCGATAATACCAGCTTTTAGCATATCAACATATTGTTCAGATTTAGCATCGTAGCCAAAATCTTTTTTACCTTCTAAAACCTTATTGATAACTACAGAACCTTCGCCACCAGCATTTTCAACAATAGTTCTTAAAGGCGCTTCAATAGCTTTATTTACTATTTGAACACCTGTAGTTTCGTCTAAATTATCCGTTGTAATTTTTGCTAAAACAGCTTTTGCTCTAACTAAAGCAACACCACCACCAGCAACAATACCTTCTTCCACAGCAGCTCTTGTTGCATGTAAGGCATCATCAACACGGTCTTTTTTCTCTTTCATTTCAAATTCACTTGCAGCACCAACATAAAGTACAGCAACGCCACCAGCTAATTTAGCTAAACGCTCTTGTAATTTCTCTTTATCGTAATCTGAAGTTGTTGTTTCAATTTGAGATTTAATTTGATTCACTCTCGCTTTAATGCTTTTAGCATCGCCTGCACCATTCACAATCGTTGTATTGTCTTTATCAACCGTTACAGTTTCAGCAGTTCCTAACATGCTTAAGTCAGCATTTTCTAATGTAAATCCTCTTTCTTCAGAAATTACAGTTCCACCAGTTAAGATAGCAATATCTTCTAACATAGCTTTACGTCTGTCACCAAAGCCAGGAGCTTTGACTGCTGCGATTTTTAATCCACCACGTAATTTATTTACCACTAAAGTGGCTAATGCTTGACCATCAACATCTTCAGCAATAATTAATAACGGGCGACCAGATTGTGCAACTGGCTCTAGTATTGGAAGAATTTCTTGTAAGTTAGAAATCTTCTTATCGAACAATAAAATGTATGGATTCTCTAAATCGGCAATCATTTTATCAGCATCAGTTACAAAGTAAGGAGATAAATAACCTCTGTCAAATTGCATCCCTTCAACCACGTCAACATATGTTTCCATGCCTTTTGCTTCCTCAACAGTAATCACACCTTCTTTACCAACTTTACCAAATGCTTTTGCAATTAGCTCACCAATAGTATCATCGTTATTTGCAGAAATAGCCGCGACTTGTTTTATTTTTTCAGAAGAATTACCAACCTTTTGAGCTTGCTTTTCTAATTCTATAATAATTGCTGCAACGGCTTTGTCAATACCACGTTTTAAATCCATTGGATTAGCACCAGAAGCCACGTTTTTCAAACCTTCTTTCACGATAGCCTGCGCTAAAACCGTTGCGGTAGTTGTACCATCACCAGCTAAATCGTTAGTTTTGCTAGCTACTTCTTTTACCATTTGAGCACCCATGTTTTCGTGCTCGTCTGCTAATTCAATTTCTTTTGCAACAGTTACACCATCTTTAGTTACTTGCGGTGCCCCAAATGATTTGCTAATAATTACGTTACGTCCTTTAGGACCTAATGTTACTTTTACTGCATTGGCTAATGCGTCAACACCACGTTTTAAACCTTCGCGTGCTTCAATATCAAATTTTATATCTTTTGCCATTTTTTTAAATTTTAGCTTTTTGCCTTTAGCGGTTTGCTATTGGCTAAGTATTTATATTAATTTTAGTTGGTGCTAAAAGCCAAAGGCTAATAGCTAAGAGCCATTTTAGATTATGGCTAGTATATCACTCTCACGCATGATTAAATAATCTTTGCCTTCAAGTTTTAATTCTGTTCCAGCGTATTTACCATATAAAACAGTATCACCAACTTTTACAGTTATAGGTTCGTCTTTAGTGCCTTTTCCAGCAGCTACAACAGTTCCTTTTTGAGGTTTTTCTTTAGCATTGTCTGGAATAATAATTCCTGATGCTGTTTTAGTTTCAGCGGCAGCTGGCTCAATAAGAACTCTATCTGCTAATGGTTTAATTTTTAATGCCATTTTTATATGTTTTGATTTTTAGTAATTTATGTTGTTAATTTAACTCGTTGCTAAAAATGTGCCATGGCTTGTTAACTGACAAACTTTCAGAAACAAAAAATGCCAACTTATTTAGTTGGCATTTTTTGTGTTATTTATTTTAATTACTCTCCAGTTGAATCTTCAGGAGTAGCTGTTTCATTGTTTGTTGCAGCAGGTGCTACAGGTAAAGGTTGAGTAGATTGAGCATCAGCATCTAATGCTTTTGATTCTGCTCCAGCCGTACCACTATCGATAGCAACGTTTGATAATAGTATTAAAACTAATAAAAGTGTTGCTAAAGTCCATGTGCTTTTGTCTAAAAAGTCAGTTGTCTTTTTTACACCACCTAATTGTTGTGTGCCACCACCGCCAAAAGATGATGATAATCCGCCTCCTTTAGGGTTTTGAACCATAATTACTACAATTAGCAAAAATGCTACAACCACGATAAGGATTAAAAATATTGTAAACGTGTTCATTATTCTTTATTATTATGTTCTTTTAATTGCTCTACAGCTTTAATTTGGTTTGCAAAGAAACTACTTTTTTCTGGATATTTCAAACTTAAAATTTTATAAGATTGGATTGCCTTTTTGTAGTTTTTTTGTTCCACATAAATACGCGCCAAAGTTTCAGTCATTAATGACTCAGGCTGTATCATCTGTGAGTTTGCTAAATTTATTTTTGAAGGATTTGATTTAACCGGACTAATTTTTGGGTTTTCAGAAATGAATTTATCAATAAGTTTAAACTTTTTTTCCTTTTCTAAATTTTCGTTTGTTTTAATTTCTGATGAAGCATCTTCAGATTCTTTCGTTCTATCAATTGGTTTAAAGTGTGTTAGCTTTAACCATTCATTAAACGAATGTGTTTCTTTTTTATCAAATTGAAGTGGTTTTCCAAGATTTAAAATATCTTTAACGCTGGCTTCTTGTGTTTTTGTTTCTTTAGTGACATTTTCAATAGCTTCAGATTCATCAAGGATAAAGCTTTGAATTTTTTTAGGTCGTGCTTCCTTAGGTTCAAATAAAGCAGGGTCTAAAACACCATCAGTATCTTTTATTTGCTGTTTTAGTGCATCGTCAATAGTAACACTTTTGTTGATTGAAATATCTTCAATATCAACTGGAATACTTTTTAAATTTTCAGTATTTGTTTTAATAAATTCTGAAATTTCATTTTGAATAAATGCTTCCGAAGTTATAAAGTCGAATAAAATACTTCTATCAGTTGTGTAGGCTGCTGTTGTTTTTAATTCTTGATTATAAGTGATGCTGTTTTGGTTTTTTAACCCTTTTAAGTGTAAGGCACGTGCAGGTTGAAAATAGGGAAACTCATCAATAATAGATTTCACAGCCTCAGTTTGCTCATGAGAAATAACCTGAGGGTTTTGTAAAATGTATGTAAAATCGGTTTGTTTCATTACCATTTTGCTAAAGTAGCATTAAAAATATCTTGTGTAATCCGTTCAAAAATTTCGTCGTGAGCGGTTGTTTTTAGCGACCCGGTTAAAACACCACTTGCAGGATAGTCATAAAAAAATGAAAAGGATTGTTCTAAATCATCTTCTTCTTTTTTAGTGTTGAAAAATCGAAGTTTTACGTTTATTGTTAGTCTGTTTTGGGCAGCTGTATTTTCTGAAGTTGCTGTAGTAGGCGAAATTCTATAATCTGTTATTTCACCTTCATAAATTAAATCGCCTTTTGAAGGAACCAAAGTTAGGTTGGTTTGGTTCTGAATTAAATCTTCAAGGGCTAATTTAAAATCGCGTTCTAAACCAGGTTCAATTAATAAGGATGTGTTTTCAAAATAATTTACTTGGTAGGTTTCAGTTCCAGGTGGTATGGATGCTCCTGTGAAAGAGTATGCACCGCAAGCAACTAGTGTTGTGGATAGTATAATTAAGAGAATATATTTTGTGTAATTCATTTGTAATGATAGATTCCTGTTATATAAGAATCGTGAAAGTTTAATTTTAAACGATTTATTTTTTATTTTGTTGTATTTACTAACAACCGTAGCCTAATTACTGTGGACTCAATTTAAAGATCAAATTGTTTAATCTTTCTATATAATGTACGTTCACTAATTCCTAGTTCAGCCGCTGCTAATTTACGTTTTCCGTTGTGACGTTCAAGCGATTTTTTAATTAATTCTAATTCTTTGTCATGTAAGGATAAAGTCTCTTCTTCTTCAATTTCTTCTGCAAAGTGATATTTGTCTTGAAATGATGTTGTTTCCTCTTCCGTTGTTCTATGTTCAGGAATGGCAATAATTTCATTGTTTTCTACAGTTTCTTCAAAATCAATTTCATCTTCATTGTCATCGCCATAAATTTTCTGAATTAAGCTTTCATTTTTCTTTTCAACATCTTTGACATTGCCATTCTTCATTAATTCCATGGTCAACTTTTTCAAGTCGTTCAAGTCGGCTTTCATATCAAAAAGTACTTTGTATAGTATTTCTCGTTCGCTACTGAAATCACTTTCTGATTTCGAGGTTTTAATTACTGCGGGTAAATTTGTGCCCGAAGTTGCTGGCAAATAACTTATTAAAACTTCGGCTGTAATGGTTCTATTTTGTTCTAAAACAGAAAGTTGTTCTGCAATATTTCTTAACTGACGAATGTTTCCGCCCCAACGGTGTTTTAATAAAATTTGTATTGCATTATCTGTTAGCTTTATAGTTGGCATTTTATACTTTAATGCAAAGTCGCTGGCAAATTTTCTAAATAATAAATGAATGTCTTCTTGACGCTCTCGTAATGGTGGTAGGTTAATATCAACTGTACTTAATCTATAAAATAAATCTTCACGAAATTTTTCTTTCTCAATAGCTTCAAACATATTCACGTTTGTTGCAGCAACGATTCGTACATCTGTTTTTTGAACTTTACTTGATCCTACTTTTAAAAACTCGCCATTTTCTAAAACACGTAATAATCGTACTTGGGTTGTTAATGGTAGTTCACCAACTTCATCTAAAAAAATGGTTCCGCCATCTGCTACTTCAAAATAACCTTCCCGGGTTTGTGTTGCACCTGTAAAGGCGCCTTTTTCGTGTCCGAATAATTCACTATCTATAGTGCCTTCTGGTATCGCACCACAGTTAACGGCAATATATTTATTGTGCTTTCTGTGTGATAATTGATGGATTATTTTAGGGATACTTTCTTTACCAACACCACTTTCTCCAGTTACTAAAACTGAAATGTCTGTTGGTGAAACTTGAATCGCTTTTTCAATAGCACGATTTAGTGACGGCGTATTTCCAATAATACCAAAACGTTGTTTTATAGCTTGAACTGATTCCATTTATTTTGATTTTAGAGTCAAGACTAAAGAGTCAGGACTATAAATTTGATTTAATATTTAGTTGTATTCTGAATTGCCAACAGCTTCACCCTTTAGTGTCGCACTTGTACAATCTGTAACCTTTACATTTACAAAATCGCCCACTTTGTAATTTTCTTTTGGGAAAACACATACAATACTTTCCGAAGTTCGGCCAGACCATTCTGAATCTGATTTTTTCGATTCTTTTTCAATCAAAACTTCCACCGTTTTACCAACCCATGCTTTGGTTCTTTCTTCACTATGTAACCTTTGTAAATCAACGATGTCTTGAAGTCTGCGTTTTTTTGTTTCTTCAGGCACATCATCTTTCATGTTTCTACCAGCCATTGTTCCTGGGCGCTCAGAATAGGTGAACATATAACCAAAATTATATTTCACATAGTTCATTAATGATACGGTATCTTGAAAATCTTCTTCCGTTTCAGTAGGGAAACCAACTATCATATCTTGACTAATGGTGCAATTTGGAATGATACGTCGGATATTATCTATCAATTCAAAATACTCTTCCCGAGTGTGTAACCGATTCATCTCCTTTAAGATACGATTGCTTCCACTTTGTACTGGTAAATGAATGTGATTACAAATATTTTGGTATTTCGCCATGGTTTCAACAACATCCAATGTTAAATCTTGTGGATTAGAAGTTGAAAAGCGAATGCGCATTTTTGGTTGTGCTTTGGCGCAAATTTCTAGTAGGTTTGAAAAGTTTACCGAAGTTACTTTTTGCATATCGGAAGCTTTTTCAAAATCTTTTTTAAGTCCGCCGCCATACCACAAATAACTATCTACATTTTGCCCAAGTAGCGTGATGTCTTTATAGCCTTTACTCCATAAATCGTTCACTTCTTCAATAATACTTTGTGGGTCTCTACTACGTTCGCGCCCCCGTGTAAAAGGTACCACGCAAAACGTACACATATTATCGCAACCTCGAGTAATGGAAACAAAAGCACTAACACCATTTGTATTTAATCGTACTGGTGAAATATCGCCATAGGTTTCATCTTTTGATAGGATAACGTTAATAGCGTCTCTACCTTCATCAACTTCGGCTAAAAGGTTTGGTAAATCTTTGTATGCATCAGGTCCAACAACTAAATCGACAATTTTTTCTTCTTCAAGAAATTTTGTTTTTAAGCGTTCAGCCATGCAACCTAAAACGCCCACTTTCATTTTTGGATTATGATCGCGTTTTACGGCGTTATATTTTTCAAGACGTTTACGAACGGTTTGTTCTGCTTTATCACGAATGGAACAGGTGTTTACTAAAACCAAATCGGCTTCTTCTAGGTTTTGGGTGGTGTTATAGCCTTGGGTAGCCATTATGGAAGCTACAATTTCGCTATCGCTAAAATTCATGGCGCACCCGTAACTTTCAATAAAAAGTTTGCGCTTATTGCCTTCTTTTTTTTCAACCACTAAGGATTCCCCTTGTTTATTTTCGTCTATTATCTTTTCCATATTTTACTCAGACCTGTAAGGGTCAATAAGTGTGCAAAGATAAGATTAATTTATATTTTATGACAAAGTGGCAGTTTAATTATTTGATAATTTTACGCAACCATATAAAGATTTCTGCATCTAAAGTGTAATTAAACTTCATTTAAATGAAATTTCTGTTTAAAAAAATATCTTTTGCAATAGGAATCATGTTTTGTAGTATGAACGTTCTATGTGAAGATGTAGATGATGTTGATTATATTAGTTTTTGCGATGAAACAACAATTGTTGATAATGATTTATTTGAAAATCTAAATACAGTAAATTTTACTTTTATTGATGCAGAAATAGCAGATAATTGTTTAAGTCTAGAAATAGGAGCATCAGGTTGCGATGGCAATACTTGGGGTTTTAATCTTGTTGATTCTGAAGCTATTGCAGAGTCATCTCCAGAACAACGCTATTTAAAATTTCAATTAATAAATGATGAAGCATGTTTGGCTTATTTTGAAAGAATTATTTTATTTGATTTAACGCCATTACAAATTAATGGGAGTAACGAAATAATTTTACATATTGAAGGCTTTGATTCTTCCTTAAATTATAAATACTAAAATAAATTACCTACTAATGAATTTGAAACACCTTTTTTTGTCCTTAGTTTTTATGGTCGCTTTATCATGTGATAAAAACGACGATGATTATGAATTTTTGCAAGTTGCAACACCGCAATTAATGACTAAAACTGCTTTTAGAAGTGCAGCTAAAGTAAGTGCTCCCAGAACCATTGAATCGCTAGGTAAAATTTATGTTTACCAAGATTATATTTTTGTTGGTGATGTGGATTCTGGAATTCATATTATTGATAATTCTAATCCGAAATCCCCGAAGAATATTAGGTTTATCGAGATACCTGGTAATGAGGATATTTCAGTAAAAGATAATTTTTTATTCGCTGATAGTGCTACTGATTTGGTGGTATTTGATATTTCGGATTTAAATAATGTGCGTTTAGTTGAACGCTTGGAAGATGTGTTTAATGTATATAATTTTAAAATCCCTACTGAGGCTGATGCTGTTGAATATGGGAAATATAATTACGAGGAAGAAATTATTGTTGGATGGACATTAAATACTGAAAGACGTAAAAAGGTGGATACACGTTTTGTGACTTTGGATGGTGATGTGGCCTTGAGTTCTGGTGCTGAATCTACAACAGGAACGGGAGGTTCCTTGGCAAGATTTCAAATTGTAAGTAACTATTTGTACGCTGTTGGAAATTATGAAATGTCTATTTTTAATATTAAAAATTTAGCTGAACCCATTCTTGAAAACACGCAATATGCTGGTTGGAATATTGAAACCATGTTTCAAACCCAAGGGTATTTATATTTAGGGAGCACAAACGGTATGTACATTTATAATTTACTAAATCCTGCGGCACCAGAGTATGTTTCAGAATTCACACATTGGGAAGGGTGCGATCCAGTAGTAGTTTCTGGTGATTATGCTTATGTAACGTTGCGTGGAGGCAATGCTTGTGGGCAATTAGAAAGTGTTTTAGAAGTAATTGATATTAGCGACAAAACAAGGCCAACATTGGCGGCGAGGTATGATTTGGAAAACCCTTATGGTTTGGGTGTTAGAAATAACATGCTTTATGTTTGCGATGGCACGGCAGGTTTAAAGCTGTTTGAGCGTGAAACTCCTGTTGAATTAAATCTTGTAAACACTTTAAAAACCGTACAAGCTAAAGATGTTATTCCTTTAGAAGATAAGTTAATAATGATAGGTGGAAATACCATTTATCAATACGAATATATGACAAACAACATTGGGCTGATAAGCTCTTTTGAACTAAACTAAACTAAATTGATGTTGTTTTGAAAATCTGCCTTCGGGCAGATTTTTTTATGTATAATTGTAACTAATTAGGATTAAACCAGTACCTATTTTATATCTAACCAAACTATAAAAATGAATACAATTGAAACTATTTTAGGAAAAATTGATAGTGCTAAAGACCTCGATTTTGGGATTATTTTTAGTGAATCAATTGAATTGTTTAAAAAAACTTGGTTACAAGGGTTTTTAATGTTTTTGTTTATGTTACTTATCATGTTACCACTAATTATAGTATTCTATATTCCTTTAATAGGTATGGTAATTGCGCAACAAAACTCTGGTTATGGCGATACGGCTGCTGTTGAAGGTTTTTTTGCTGGAATGTCCGTAATGTATATCTTATTCGTAATTGTTGCGGCGCTAGTATTAGGTTCAGTTTCAGTTGCTATAATTGCTGGTTTTTATAGAATAATGAGAAAACTTGATAATAATGAGCAAGTCGTTACACCAGATTATTTTCATTATGTAAAAAAGGATTACTTAGGAAAAACATTTATGATCATGTTAGCTACCATAGCAATTGCCATTCCATCGGCTTTACTTTGTTATATTCCTTTAATTTATACCATGGTTCCTATGTCGTTTTTTGCAGTATTTTTTGCGTTTAATCCAGAGTTAACACTTGGTGAGATTGTAAAGGCAAGTTTTAAACTAGGAAATAAAAAATGGCTTATTACTTTTGGATTAATTGTGGTTTCTGCAATTTTAGCAAATATTGTCGGTTATTTAATGTGTGGCATTGGGTTGTTGTTTACTTCAGCCTTCACATACCATCCTATTTATTTAATTTATAAAAAAGTTATAGGTTTTGACGAGAGCAGCGCTATTGACGAAATAGGAACAACTTTGCCAGAATAAAATATTTATAATTCCAAAAAGCCTGCTTTTATTGTGTTAAAAGCAGGCTTTTTTATTTAAATAATTCACAGATAATCCATAAAATGCTACAGATAAACTTTTTTTGATATACATTTGTACCTTCAAAAAATGAAGTATGGCGAAGAATTTAGTGATAGTAGAGTCACCTGCAAAGGCAAAAACCATTGAAAAATTTCTAGGTAAAGATTTTAAAGTAGAATCTAGTTTTGGCCATATAGCCGATTTGCCTTCCAAGGAATTAGGGGTTGATGTTGATGGTGATTTTAAACCAAAATACGAAGTTTCAAAAGATAAGAAAGCAGTTGTAAAAAAACTGAAAGACTTAGCTAAAAAAGCAGAAATGGTTTGGTTGGCAAGTGATGAGGATCGAGAGGGTGAAGCTATTGCTTGGCATCTTGCTGAGACTTTAAAATTGGATAAAGACAAAACTAAACGTATTGTTTTTCACGAAATTACTAAAAGTGCTATCTTAAAAGCTATCGAAAATCCAAGAGGTATTGATTACGATTTGGTAGATGCACAACAAGCGCGTCGTGTTTTAGATAGAATTGTTGGGTATGAGTTGTCTCCGGTACTTTGGAGAAAAGTAAAAGGCGGCTTATCTGCAGGGCGTGTACAATCGGTTTCTGTAAGATTAATTGTTGAAAAAGAAAGAGAAATTCAAGAGTTTACTCCTGTTGGAACTTATAGAATAGATGCCGAATTTTCAAATGAAGATGGGCAAACGTTTAAAGCCAAACTTCCAAAGAATTTTTCAACAAAAGCAGAAGCTCAAAAATTCTTGGAGCAAAATGCATCAGCTGATTTTAA
>NZ_JBATHX010000284.1:0-2380 GCF_049667265.1 Algibacter sp.
AATATGGGACTTATTATTTATGAAAATATTAATTTTTCATCATTAAGTAATTGGTATCTAGATAATGTTTATTTCTATGAAGATTAAGACAGTATTTAGAAGTTAAAAATTAATTTTAAAAAACTTAAATAATGAAAACAAAAATATTTAAAAAAAATCTAATGTATAAGTCAGGAAACTTTGTATTGAGTGTCTTTAGTCTTGCATTATTGATTTTATTTACAACGCTATCAAGTTGCTCTACAGATTCAACTCAAACGGTAGCAAGATTTACAGAACTTGTTATGCAAGATGAGTTTGATATTGAAGGCGCTCCTAATAGTGCGATATGGGGCTATAATATAGGTAACGGAGAAAATGGTTGGGGCAATAACGAATTGCAATACTATACCAATCGTACTGAAAATGTAAAAGTAGAAAACGGATCATTATTGATTATCGCAAATAAAGAAAATTATAATGGTTCTGCATATACTTCAGCAAGACTTTTAACTAAAGGCAAATTTGAACAAGCGTATGGTCGTTTTGAAGCGCGAATCCAAGTGCCTTACGGGCAAGGTATGTGGCCTGCTTTTTGGCTTTTAGGAGCCGATTGTGGTGACGGTACAGATGGAACGCTTGTGTGGCCAGCATGTGGAGAAATTGATATTATGG
Organism: Algibacter sp.; assembly: GCF_049667265.1. GTDB lineage: Bacteria > Bacteroidota > Bacteroidia > Flavobacteriales > Flavobacteriaceae > Algibacter_B. The sequence continues at coordinate 655 of NZ_JBATHX010000284.1, forward strand.
AAAATAAAGGTAGTGAACCAACAGAAATTAGTTCTGCGGTTCATGGGCCTGGTTATTCGGGAGGAAACCCTATTACAAAATCATTTAGTTTAGATAATAATCGATTTGATACAGACTACCATGTTTTTGGTATTGAATGGGATCCAAATTATATAAATTTCTATGTAGATAATGTACTATACAATCAGATAACACCAGCCGATGTTACAGGCAATTGGGTTTTTGATCATCCATTCTACATTATTATTAACCTTGCTGTTGGAGGTAATTTTGGAGGTGCTCCTAATAGCGAAACAGTTTTTCCTCAATACATGTTGGTGGATTACGTAAGAGTATATAAAAACAACACACTAAACTAATAAACTAATAAAACGAGAAATTATGAAACAACTATTCAAAATAGCTAAAAAAATATCACTTTTGATATTAGCAATATCCATATTTGCATGCGCAAATGATGATGAACCTTTACCAGAAGTTATTGCTGGCTTTACACATACAATTAATGCAGACACGGGTACGGTAACATTTATTAACACATCAACAGAAGTAAGAAATTATTTGTGGACTTTTGGTGATGGATCTACATCTACTGAAATTAACCCAGTACATTCGTTTGCAAATGGCACTTACACGGTCATTTTAAAGATAACAAATGTTGCAGGAAGATCAGATACGTATGAAGATATTATAACAATATTTGTTAAGGAAATTGCTTCTTTACCAATGACGTTTGATAATGAAAACGTAAAGTATGAACCAGCCGTTTTTAATGGAGCAACTTTTAATATAGTTGAAAATCCTGATGTTTCAGGATCTAACGCTGTAGCCTCTAATGTTGGTGCTATAACAAATAGTGGTGTGAATTGGGAAGGTATTAATTTCGATTTGGGAAGACCAATAGATTTTACTGCAAACAAAACAATAAAAATGAATTTTTGGTCTGAGGCTGCAACAACAGTTTTAATGAAACTTGAAGAAGGTACAGGTGCAGACATAGAAATTACTGCGGCTCATGGCGGTACTGGATGGGAAATGATGTCATTCGATTTTGTTTCTTCAAGCCAGTATTCAAGATTAACATTATTTGTTGATGGTCCTGGTACAACAGCAGGAACATTTTACATCGACGATATTCAACAAGTATTATCAGCACCGGTAATCACCTTAATTGGTGGTGCCACAATCAATGTTGCAATTGGAGGTACATTTACCGATCCAGGAGCAACTGCTGTTGATGGGAATGGTACAGATATTTCTAGTAGTATTGTAGTAGCTGGAGATACTGTAGATGGAAGCACACCAGGCACCTATGTTATTACCTACAATGTAAGTGATGAAGTTGGTAATGCTGCGATGGAAGTTATAAGAACGGTTATAGTTGCTAATGATTTTGTAGCACCAGTAATCACGTTAATTGGAAGTGCCACGATGAATGTTGAAACAGGAAGCACATTTACTGATCCTGGAGCAACGGCTACGGATGATGTAGATGGAGATATTACGAGTAGCATTGTAGTTGCTGGGGATACTGTGGATGCAAATACACCAGGCACCTATACCATCACTTATAACGTAAATGATAATGCTGGTAATCCAGCAACTGAGGTTACAAGAACGGTAGTTGTTACTGATCCTGGAGCATGTACTGCAGAAACGGCAGAATCCATGATGGCTTCAAACTTAAATGTGACTTTTTTATCAGATCAAACTGCAAATATTAGAA
>NZ_JBATHX010000285.1:0-1778 GCF_049667265.1 Algibacter sp.
GGAAAAATAGTGCGATGTCCATGAATAACATCATATCCAAACAATAATGGAATACCCAAACGGGTTTCTTCTACAGCTATTTTTTGTAAATCGCGAGTGCCTTTAACAGACATGGCATTCAACATAGCGCCCATATTACCTTCGCGAATAAACTTGCCATTATCGGAACCGACAACAGGCCCTGTTTGATCCCAATGGCCACCATACATCACCGTTTGCCCAATTTTCTCTTGAAGCGTCATGAGTTGCATCAAGGAATCAACCTTGATTTCAAATTGCTGATTATTGGATTGTGCTTCAGAGAAACAACAACCTATTAAGCTAAAAAAGACTATCAAATTTAATTTTATAGCTATTTTCATAATTATTGTTTTCTAAAATATTTAGTTCATAGCTTGCTTTTACCGTCCAAGCTTTAATGATTATAGGTTATTTAATTAACTCAAATCGTGTTTTTAAATTAATTTCAGAGTTTGTTCCAACAAATACATCAAAGTCGCCTGGTTCAGCAATAAAGTCTAAATTAGAATTATAGAATTTTAAATCGTCCTCTGAAATAGTGAAATTTATAGTTTGAGTTTCTCCTTTTTTAATCAGTATTTTTTGAAAGCCTTTCAATTCTTTTACAGGTCTTGTTACAGAACCTACCAAATCTCGAATATATAGTTGAACCACTTCTTTTCCATCATAATTTCCAGAATTTGTGACATCAACTGAAACATTTATTTCCTCATCTTTATTTATGGATGTTTTGTCTAGTTTTAAGTTCGAATAATTGAAAGTTGTATAACTTAAACCGTAACCAAATGGATATAGTGGCTCGTTCCTCACATCGAGATAGTTAGATTTGAATTTTTCAAATTTCCCTTCGCTATTCCCAAGCGGTCTTCCTGTATTTTTATGATTGTAGAAAATTGGAACTTGACCAACATTCATGGGGAATGTGGCTGATAATTTCCCCGAAGGATTAACATCGCCAAACAACACATCTGAAATAGCTAAACCAGCTTCACTTCCTGGAAACCAAACATTTAAAATTGCAGGAACATTTTTATTTTCTTCAACAATTGCAAGCGGTCTTCCTGTGAATAACACTAAAACAACGGGCTTTCCTGTTTTTAATAAAGCGTTTAATAAATCTTTTTGAGCCTGTGGAATTTGAAGATTTGTGACACTACTACATTCGCCACTTAACTCTGCCGATTCGCCAATAGCAGCCAAAATAACATCCGATTTTCTGGCAATTGCTAAAGCTTCATCTAGCATTTGTTTATCGGTTCTGCCATCACGCGGAATTGTCTTTCCAAACATCGTGGCAAGGTTTTCAAAAGTTAAATCATAGTCAACATTACTACCTTTTGCATGCAAAATGGTGGCTTTATCACCAACAACGCTTTTTAAACCTTCTAACAACGGAATAGATTTCTCCTGTTGTGTAGCCACACTCCAAGTACCAGCCATATTTACTGCTGTATTAGCCAATGGACCAATTAGTGCAATAGTTCCCGCCTTTTTTAGTGGTAGCAACTGGTTTTCATTTTTAAGCAACACCATAGATTCTGCACTAACTTGCCTAGCAAATGCCCTATTTTCATCTGTAAAAACATCTGTTTTCGGTCTTTCTAAATCACAATATTTATAAGGGTCATTAAATAGTCCTATTTTATATTTTGCAGTTAAAATTCGCTTTACGGCTTTATCAACATATTCCATTGAAACACTTCCTTCTTCAATAGATTTTTTTAAAGTCGTTAGAAACCCTTCGGAAACCATATCCA
>NZ_JBATHX010000286.1:0-4210 GCF_049667265.1 Algibacter sp.
AATAAAAAACTTACCATATTAAGTATTCCAGATGAAGAAATAAAAATAAATCCAGATCTGGAATATTATGATGTTCAAGCAGATTATTTAAATCCTTTTGAAGCTAAAGATTATAACGATATTAAAAGCACCGTAAATAAATCTTTATTAAAAAAGATTGAAGCATCAGATTTAAAAGCCAATGCTAAAAACAGATTAATTAGCGAACTTTCAAAATTTTATATCCTAACAAACTCACTAGGGTGGACTTTAAATTATCATGAAAACCCAATGCGCTCTATTGAAGATTTAAAAGGATTAAAATTATAGCTTACCGTTTAAACTCATCCAGCCACCGCCATTAACAGCTTCAATGCCGTTGTTTTTTAAAATTAATGCAGCACTTCCAGAGCGCATACCACTAGCGCAACAAGTAATTACTGGTTTGTTGTATTTTTTTATTTCACTAATTTTAGAATTGATAATTTGTAAGGGAATGTTTTTAGAACCTGCGATAGCACCTTGGCTGAATTCATTCGCTGTACGCACATCTAAAATGATGGCACCTCTTGTTTGAAAATCGTTTATCATATTGTTTTTTTTACCAAAAAGTAAGTTTAATAAGCCCATTGTTTTATTTTTTATGCAAATTACCTTAATTTTTTTTAAAGCATTAGTAACAAAAGTTGCATTACAATTCATTGAAATTTTATGTATATTCATCGTTTAGAAAATTGAGTATTTATGGAAGCTTATGTAACGCTTACAATTGAGGATAATGTTGGTTTTGTGGAGTTTTTTCACCCGAATAGAAACTCTATGCCTAGTGATGTTTTGTTAAAACTAGAACAAACCATTATTGAGGCGGGTAATAATGATTCTGCTAAAGTTATTGTTTTGAAAAGTGGAGGAGACAGAACGTTTTGTGCGGGTGCTAGTTTTAATGAAGTTATTGAAATTGACAATGAAACGTCTGGAAAACAATTTTTCTTAGGGTTTGCAAACGTAGTTAATGCCATGCGTAAATGCCCGAAATTAATTATTGGGCGAGTACAAGGAAAAACAGTTGGTGGCGGTGTAGGTTTAGCAGCTGCGACTGATTATTGTTTGGCAACGCAATATGCTTCAATCCGTTTAAGTGAATTGAGTATTGGTATTGGTCCTTTTGTGATAGAGCCGGCGGTTTCTAGAAAAATTGGTGTTGCTGCTATGTCTCAAATGACTATAGATGCAGAAACTTTTTTTACATCTGCATTTGCAAAAGAAAAAGGTTTGTATGCTGAAGTGTTCGAAACTACTAAAGGTTTAGATGAAGCTGTAAATGAACTAGCAAAAAAATTAGCAAGTTATAATCCTGAAGCCTTAAATGAAATGAAAAAAGTGTTTTGGAAGGGTACTGAAAATTGGGATGATTTGCTGGAAGAGCGTGCAGAAATAAGTGGAAAACTTGTTTTAAGTAAGTTTACAAAAGATACTTTAAAGCGGTTTAGGTAACTCTAAATAATTGGTGGTTTTGAAACTGTTTTAGGATTTTTCTAACTCCTAACTTTTTTACCTCGAATAATCGCCAATCCATCATCAATCAATCTCCCAAATTCAGGTTTATTTTGTTTTATAGATTCTAAATGCTTCAATATTTTTTCACACAGATCAATTTCATTTCCTAAAAAGGCCAATTCATAAAGTTCAACAGGTAGCAGCCAATCGTTGGGATGTTTTTCAATAAGCTGATCTAAAACTTTGGTTCTAGAAATGGTTTTATTTATGCCATCTCTATAATCTCTAACCTGTTGGTATAAAGCTTCTAGTGCTAATCGTTTTTTTGTTTTTTTTATATGAACGGTGTTTGATGATGTTTTATGCGTCATTAAGTCAAAACTATTTAAATCAGCAGGTCCTGAAAATGCAGAAACGACTTCTTTACCAACAGCCATATCATAAATACCCCATTTTGGTTTAAATAACACAGATTTATTATGTGTAACCGTGCAATTTTTAAAACTAATTAGAATTATTTTTCCTTGAAGATTTCGTTTCCCTGTTATGATTTCACCTGAAACTTTAATACCGCCTTCAAATTCAAGTGTGACTGTTTTTTCTTCGTAAATATGATAAGCCGATAAATCACGCGGACTCATATCTTCAATAGCAAGATTAATACCTTTTAGTTTTCCAATGGGCGAGCCAAAACCTTTAGAATGGGTTATTGTACCATGACCAACCAGTTCTTTTTCGCGATAGGCTAACGCAGTTTTTCCTGTAGTTTGAATGTAAATGGGCTTATTTTCATGTTCAATAACAGCATTGAATAATCCAGAAATTTGTAGACCTGTACTCAATTCAATGGTTCCTAATGCATTTGATTCAATTAATTTATTAATTCCAGATAAACCACCTTTTCGCAATGCCATAGTATTTGCAAATTCTTCTAGAATTAAACTTAAATGAGCAAAATCGGGTGTTACAAATAGTTGAGGTTGCGGTTTTGTAATATCGAAGTCTTTGTAAGTAGCGTCAATATTATATGGAAGCTTCTCGACCTCTTTGGTCATACACCATGCGCTTTCACCTATGGATGATAACAATCCTGCGCCATATATTTTTGGATTTTCAAGCGTGCCTATTAAACCGTATTCAACCGTCCACCAATGTAAATTTCGAATGAGCGCCATTTCACTTGGTTTGCCCATATTTTGTTGTAAATATGCTACTTTTTTTTCCGCGGAAGCGATATCTATTTCTGAAGAATTTGGCGCTTCCTTAATAATTGATAAATACCTGACTGCTTCATATAATTCATAATCTTTAGATGATGAAATAGCCTTACAACCAATTTCACCAAATCGTCTTAAATATTCGGCGTATTCCGGATTTGCAATAATGGGTGCATGACCTGCGCCTTCATGAATAATATCTGGAGCTGGCGTGTACTCAATGTGCTCTAATTGTCTGATATCACTCGCAATGACAAGAATATTATAGGCTTGAAATTCCATAAATGCATTTGGCGGAATAAATCCATCAACTGCAACGGCAGCCCAACCAATATCTTTCAAAATGCGGTTCATGCCATACATGTTCGGAATATTATCTACAGAAATCCCCGTTTGTTTTAAGCCTTCCAAATAAGATTTATGAGCCACTTTACTTAAAAAGTCAACATTTTTACGCATCACGTAGCGCCAAACAGCTTGATCAATTGCAGAATAATCCGTATAATTTTGCGGTTTAATAAACTGTTTTAAATGCTCAGGTAGCTTTTTTAATATTTCGTTTGATTCAAATAAATTCGACATTGCTAAATTTTGTATAGAAAACCATTATAAAAATACGAATAATTCATTGAAAAATAAATAATCTAAGTTTTCTTTCAATATGAATAATGAAGGCAATGTATTTATTATAGAAATGAGAATAGGTGTTGAAATTCATTCCGTGTAATTAATTAATGATATAAATGCTCTAGAATCTTAGCCTAAGAAAAATAATATTGGGATGTAATGATAATTGTCATGCTTTAAAAACTCACAAACGGTACATTTATAGCTAATTTAAATTAAAACGTATGAGAGTTATCAAATTAGCTTTATTAATAGTTGTTATTATTTCCTTATTTAGTTGTGCTTCGGCATATAAAAATATTAACCCCAATTCTGTTAATTATTTGTCTGAAAGCGAAGCAGAAGGACTTAAGTTAGAATATAAATATGATTTGCTAGATAAAAAATATGCAAAAAAAGAAGTAAAAAAAGGTGTAAAATTAGTAGCGTTAAAAATCACTAACGATACTGATAGAGATTTAGTTATTGGTAAAGATTTTAGTTTAGTTTATGCAAATGGAAGTGATATTCATATTTTGGACCTAGACAAAACTTTTGTTTCTCTTAAACAAAGTCCTGCTACACATTTGTTATATTTATTATTAACTCCGGTTAATTTGTATACTACTGAAACTAAAAATGGGTATCAAGAAACTACCAGTTCAACACCTATTGGATTAATTTTAGGTCCAGGTTTGGCGGCGGGTAATATGATTGCTGCTGGTTCAGCAAACAAAAAATTTAAACAGGAAATATCCGATTACAATATTTATGGAAGTGTTATAAAGAAAGGTGAAACAAAAGTTGGGCTAGTTGGAATAAAATCTTTTTCTCATGATGCTCTAAAATTAAAACTCAAGTAAGCATATAAATTAAGATTAGAAACAAAAAAAGCGACTCAAACGAGTCGC
>NZ_JBATHX010000287.1:0-3773 GCF_049667265.1 Algibacter sp.
AGAATGCGGTTTAGAATGATGAATCCGTTTCTTCAGTTTTTCAAGTTTATAATTTTAAGTATTAAAATTATGGTTATTGTAGCTGGTGGACATGGAGGTACAAGAGAACGTGCAAAATAAATTAAATATGAATGCATATGTCATTCAATAATATTAAAGTTAACTGATGTGGTTATCAGTTTTTTTGGTTGGTTAGTAAGATATTAATTTAAATTAATATCTCTAAAAAGAGAGCTTTTATGGCTCTCTTTTTTTTATGCTCTTATGTAACTTATATTACTGATAATTAGATTTTTATTTCGGAAATTTATATTATAATTTTAATTTAAACGTCATGAAAAAGTCAAAATTTATCAGATTAATTCCTATTCTCATAGTATCTCTTTCATTCACCTTAATATCTGCATGTAGCGATAATAATGATTCCATAACCGATGATATTAAAAATCAAACCTTAACAGAATCTGATAAAACAGCCTTACTATTTATGTTAGAAGAAGAAAAACTAGCAAGAGACACCTATATGTATTTAGATGATTTATGGACTATAAATCAGTTTGCTAATATTCAAAAAAGTGAACAAACACACATGAATTCAGTTGAGAGTTTATTAATTCAATATAACGTAGCCTATACTATTTTACCTGTTGGCGAATTTGCGAACCAAGATTTACAAAATTTTTATGATCAATTTGTTATTGATGGTGCGATAAATCAAGCTAATGCATTACAAATTGGAGCAACTATTGAAGATTTAGACATTGTGGATTTACAAACAAATATAAATGACACTAACAATGCAGAAATAACAACTGTTTTTGAAAGCTTACAATGTGGGTCAAGAAATCATTTAAGAAGTTTTGTTTCAAATATTGAAAAAGGTGGAGATACTTATATACCACAGTTTTTAACTCAAGAAGCGTATAATACTATTGTATCTGCAGATAACGAAAAATGTAATTGATTTAAAGACAGCATTCTAATTATGGGTGACTACTATTTATTTAGATGATTGTAAAGGCATTCTTGAATAAGAATGCCTTTTTTTATGTAACATTTGTCACAAAATAATATGGTTAACTCTAGTATATTTGCACATCTAAAATATTCAATTTATTTGATTTCATTATTAGTCTAAGGATTTTTAAAAGAAAGATTAAATTTGGTTTTTTATTGATTAATAGCAAATAGAAGCACTCAATTACTTGAGTGCTTTTTTTTTGCAAATAATTTATTCTCTTATAACTATCCTACCTGATAGATATCATTGTAGCAATTCTCTTCTGAGTATACATTTATATATGTTTCTAAAAAGTAATATTTAAAATGAGTAAATCTGAAAACACATTTCGAAAACCTATCTTAAATTTTGCCATAAACACTATTATGACATTATGCATGTCTGCAATTATAGGTACTGGATTTTTAATAAAATATACCTTAATACCTGGTCAAGAACGTTGGGATGTTTATGGACAAAAAGTAGAGCTTTATTTATTAGGTTTAGATAGACATCAATGGGGAATGATACATCTTATTTTAGGATTTGTTCTGCTGGGTTTATTAATAACCCACATTGTTTTCCATTGGAAGATTATAGTAAATGTTTATAAAAAAATAGTCAAAGAACCCATTACAAAAAAGATAGTGGCTTTGGTTTTTATAATCCTATGTCTTCTAATGATTTTATTTCCATTTTTTGTGCAACCAGAAATTCAATCTATGAAAAAAGGTAACGGACGGCAAGTAACATTAGTTACAAACTTACAATATCAATACAGGTAGTTTTGCAACAGAAATAATTTAAAGATGAAAAGAACAACTTTTATAATCATACTATTCGGATTGCTTTTTAACTGCACTTTAAAAGCACAAGAATTAGTGTCCATAACAAAATCTGAAGTCTTAAATAAGGTTTCAGAAAGTAATACAAGTATTAAAATTTCTCAAGAAGAATTTAATCAAGCTAGAGCAGATTTCAGACAAACTAACGCTGTATTTTTACCAAACATTTCGGCAAGCCATACAGCTATGGCGACTACAAACCCTTTAATGGCATTTGGTTCCAAATTAAATCAAGAAATTTTAACGGCATCAGATTTTAATCCTGCGTTGTTAAACAATCCTTCTCAGATTGAAAACTACGCTACTAAGTTCGAAATCCAACAACCATTAATCAATATTGATGGTATTTATCAACGTAAAGCTGCCAAATCTAAAATGGAAGCTATGTCTTTAAAAACAGAACGCACTCAAGATTATTTAGCGTTTGAAGTGGACAAAGCATACATGCAGTTACAATTGTCTTACAAAGCGGTGGCTGTTTTAGAAAAAGCGTTAGAAGCTGCAAATGCCAATAAAGAACTGGCGGATAATAGTTTTAAACAAGGTTATTTACAACGTGCAGATGTTTTGAATGTTGAAGTTCGAGTAACCGAAGTTCAAAACCAGTTACAAATGGCAAAAAGTAATGTGCAAAACGCATCCAACTAATTGTCGTTTTTAATGAATGATGAAACATATGTGGTTTACACACCAGCAGACGAACTAACGGTTTTTACAACTAATCTAGAAGACAAAACAGTTTCCGAAAATCGTTCAGATATTAAAGCTATGCAATTGGCTTCAAATGCTTATGAAGCCATGAATAAAGCTGATAAAATGGCGTTCTTACCAAGATTAAATGCTTTTGGGAGTTACGAATTATATGACGATCAAATTTTTCAAGCAGATGCCAATGGCTATTTATTTGGAGCACAACTAAGTTGGGATATTTTTCAAGGTTCGAAACGTTTTGGAAAAGCGCAGAAAAGTAAAGCAGAATTCGAAAAATCAAAACTTGAGTATCAACAATACGTATCACAAAGTAATTTAGAATTGAATAAATCAAAACGTGCTTTATTGGATGCCGAAAACAAATTGAAACTAACGGCTTTAGCCTTAGAGCAGTCAGAAGAATCGTTAAAAATCAGAACCAATAGATTTAAAGAAGGACTTGAAAAAACCTCTGATTTATTGATTGCAGAAACTCAATTTGCACAAAAGCAATTAGAATATTACCAAACCATTTTTGAATACAATTACGCGCAAGCATATTTACAATTTTTAACTAAAGAATAAAAAACAGTTTGCATTAGGCAGTCACAGTATTCAGTCTAAAACAAATAAAATTAAAATGTCATACTGAGCGCAGTCGAAGTACAATAATAACTAAGAATATAAATTAATAAAAATGAAAAAAAGATATACCATCCTAACACTAGCTATCGCCTTATTAATTGCAAGTTGCGGAAGTGAAGACAAAAAAGCAATGGCAGATAATTCGCCGGCAATTGCTGTAAAAGTGAGCCAGGTTGAAGCTAACGATAACAATCCATTTTTATCTGTGAGCGGAAAAATACAAGCCACGAATAGTGCAGACCTAAGTACTAGAATGATGGGTTACGTAAACAAAGTATACGTAAATGTTGGAGATAAAGTGCGTAAAGGGCAATTATTAGTATCTATAAACAATGCTGATTTACAAGCTAAACGTGCGCAAGTAAATGCAGGTATTACAGAAGCTACTGCAGCCTTTAACAATGCACAAAAAGATTATAACCGTTACAAAAACTTATTTGCAGATAATAGTGCATCTCAAAAAGAAATGGATGATATAACTGCCAATTTTGAAATGGCAAAAGCACGTTTAGAATCGGCTAATCAAATGAAAAACGAAATTAACGCACAATTTACTTACAGTAATATTACTGCTCCTTTTAACGGAACAATTA
>NZ_JBATHX010000288.1:0-2680 GCF_049667265.1 Algibacter sp.
AATAATCTATATCCCCTAAATATTGTTTCAGTTTATGGTCTTTAAATTCATAAACAAAATTTGTTAAACCCTGTAAAAAGTCACGATCATGCGAAACCAATATTAATGTGCCTTCAAATCGTTTTAATGCTTCTTTTAAAACATTTTTAGACTTAATATCTAAGTGATTTGTTGGCTCATCCATAATAAGCACATTAAATGGCTGTAACATTAATTTAGCTAAAGCCAAGCGGTTACGCTCACCTCCAGACAATACGCGCACATATTTTTCAGCCTCGTCGCCTCTAAATAAAAATGACCCTAAAATATCTCGAACTTTACTTCTATTCGTTTCATTTGCAGCATCAATCATGGTGTCTAAAACAGTTTTATTACCGTCTAGGTACTCAGCTTGGTTTTGCGCAAAATAACCAATCTGTACATTGTGCCCGAGTTTTAAATGCCCGTTATATTTAATATCACCAACTATTATTTTTGCTAAAGTTGATTTTCCCTGTCCGTTTTGCCCAACAAACGCCGTTTTACTATCACGCTCAATTAGTAAATCAATATTTTTTAAAACCAGATTATCACCATAATTTTTCGACACCTTTTCGGTTTCAACCACCACCTTTCCTGGCGTAATAGACACAGGAAAATTAAGGGTCATTACGCTATTATCGTCCTCATCAACCTCAATTCTATCAATTTTATCAAGCTTTTTAATAAGTGATTGCGCCATGGTAGCTTTTGATGCTTTGGCACGAAACTTTTCAATAAGCTTTTCAGTCTGTTCAATTTGTTTTTGCTGATTTTTTTGAGAAGCCAATTGTTGTGTTCTCAATTCGTCACGCAATACCAAATATTTCGAATACGGTTTTGGGTAATCATAAATACGCCCTAAAGAAATTTCAATAGTTCGGTTAGTTACATTATCCAGAAACATTTTATCATGCGACACAATAGCCACGGCACCCGCATAATTTCTTAGAAACCCTTCCAACCAAATTATAGATTCAATATCCAAATGGTTTGTTGGCTCATCTAAAAGTAAAATGTCGTTATTTTGAAGTAACAACTTAGCCAACTCAATACGCATACGCCAACCACCAGAAAAGGTATCAGTAAGTTTATTAAAATCTTCACGCTGAAAACCTAAACCCTGAAGAATTTTTTCAGTATCGCCCTGGTAGTTATAACCACCTTGAATTTCATATTGATGTTGCAGCTCATTAATATCAACCATAAGTTGATGATAGGCATCACTTTCATAATCCGTACGTTCAGCCAATTGGGTATTAACAGCTTCCATTTGCGCTTCCAAAGCTTTTATTTCCGTAAACGCTTCATACGATTCTTCTAAAACCGTTCTACCAAAAATAAAATCAATATCCTGTTTTAAAAACCCGATTTTCAATTCTTTATCAGCAGCAATTTGCCCGGTATCAGGCTCCATTTCTTTCGATAAAATTTTAAGCATCGTAGATTTCCCCGCGCCATTCTTACCAATTAAACCAATTCTATCGCCATTACCCAGTTTAAAGGTAATGTCCTCAAACAGGTATTCTCCTTGAAAAGAAATCGATAAGTTATGAATGTTCATCATAGAAATGTAACTTTTGTCACAATGCGTATTTGTTAAAATGTTATTTTTGCATTGCAATTTCGCCTGCAAAAGTACACTAAATTATATGTTTAAAAAAGGATCAAAATTATATAGCATTTTTACCGGTACATGTCCAAAATGTCATGAAGAATCCATGTACACAAACAAGAATCCCTATGTGCTATCCGAAGCACTAAAAATGAATGAAAAATGCAGTAATTGCAACACAAAATACAAAATAGAACCTTCCTTTTTTTATGGTGCCATGTACGTTAGTTACGGTGTAGGTATTGCTTTTGCTGTAGCCGCTTTTGTAATAAGTTTTTACGTTTTTAATGCCAGCCTTAACTATATTTTTATTTCCATAGTAGGCACTCTAGTGGTATTTATGCCAATAATAATGCGAATTTCAAGAAATATTTGGATTAACTTTTTTATGAGTTACGATAAATCTTTAAAAAAGAAATAATTTTTTGGGCGTTACCCTAAAGGGTCGGGCTTTCCGCTACAAGTCCTCGCACCTCCTACGTCGGGCTGTGGGCTTTCCACTACAATCCCTAACGCAGTCCTCCTCAACTTTTTAGTTAAATCGAGAAATATCTATTTCCTTTTCAAGAGGTTCATGATGTTCTATAAAATCAAAAAGTTTCTTAGCTACATAAGGCCCAATCATAACACCACGCGTACCAAGTCCGTTTAAAACAAATAGGTTATTGTGCTCATGATGCCTCCCAACCAAAGGCCTTCTATCCTTAACTGTTGGCCTTATTCCCCCAACTTGATTAACAACTTTAAACGGACAATTTATAAGCTTTTCAAGTTTACCTAAAAGCTCAGTTTTAGCCTTTTTAGTAACCGAGTGGCTTAAATCCTTCCACTCGTAAGTCGCCCCAACTATATATAAATCATCTCCCAAGGGAATTAAAAATACACCAGCCTTTAATACAAAATCAATTTTCAAATCTGGGGCGTGAATAGTCAATAGTTCTCCTTTAGCAGGATTTAGAGGTAACCTATTAAAAAATGGATTTTCACTTATACCAGAACCTTCGGCAAATACAATATATTCGGCATTAATATTTTGATAAGAAACAG
>NZ_JBATHX010000289.1:0-9932 GCF_049667265.1 Algibacter sp.
TTAAACCAGATGAACTAGCTATTATTAATGCCCTTTTATTGGGCCAACGCCAGGATATTAGCGAAGAAGTTTACACAAGTTACGCTAATGCGGGTGTCATACATATTTTAGCGGTTTCAGGGCTTCACGTTGGATTGATACTTTTAATCTTGAGTTTTATTTTCAAACCCTTGGAACGTTTTAAACATGGCAAACTCATAAAAACCATTTTACTAGTAAGCATTTTATGGAGTTTTGCATTAATTGCTGGTTTATCAGCTTCGGTTACTCGAGCGGTAACCATGTTTAGTATTGTAGCCATTGCTATAAACCTTAAAAGACCAACAAATATTTATAACACCTTAGCTATAAGCATGTTTATTATATTGCTTTTTAAACCGCTATTTATATTTGACGTTGGTTTTCAATTAAGCTATTTGGCGGTTTTCGCTATTGTTGCTATCGACCCTTTTTTATACAACCTTTGGAGACCAAAATATTGGGTTACAGACAAATTTTGGCATACGTTTACGGTTACTGTTTCTGCACAGTTTGGAATTTTACCTGTTAGCTTATATTACTTTCATCAATTTCCTGGTTTGTTTTTTATTTCGAACGTGGTTATTATTCCTTTTTTAGGAATCATTTTAGGCTTAGGGCTTTTTATAATTCTATTAGCCGTTTTAAATATGCTCCCACAATTTGTAGCAGATTTTTACGGAAACATCATCAGCCAGATGAATAATTTTGTTGGTTGGATTTCTAAACAAGAAGCCTTTTTACTGAAAGATATAGCTTTTAATCTTTTATATGTTTTGGTTTCATATGTGCTTATTGTCACGTTTGTCAGACTGCTTTACAAAAGAAATTTTTCAAACTTAAGATGGTTTTTAATTGCCATACTAATGGTTCAAGGCGCATTTATTTACAATGAATATACCAAGCCATCCAATGAATTTATTGTATTCCACAAAAGCAGATTTAGTCTATTAGGACAAACATCAAATAATAAAATTCTAGTTTCAACTGATTTTGATAGTATTACAAAATCGACTAGCAATATAATAACTGACTATGTTGTTGGCAATCATATAAAAAGCTTGAAAGAACAAAAAATTCCTTCAATTTTTCAGCTTAATGAAAAATCTGTTTTAGTAATTGATAGCCTCGGAATTTATAATATTAAGTCAATAAAACCTGATTATGTATTACTTAGGCAATCACCAAAAATCAACTTAAATAGATTAATAGACTCTTTAAACCCAAAGCAAATTATTGTCGATGGCAGTAGCTACACCTCTTATGTTAAGCGTTGGGAAAGTATATGTAAAAAAAGAAAGCTCCCTTTTCACCAAACCAGTAAAAAGGGAGCTTTTATATTAGAATATTAAAACTTTAAATAGTTTTTTTAACAATGCCATTTGCAACCTCTAGCCATTTATTTGCACCGCCACGTACATAACCTGTTTTTCCCAGGCTATTCAAATTCATTTTACCATCTGGCGTTTTTTCCGGACTTACAAAATGAACAGAAGGATACCCTCTTACTTTAAAAATGCTTTGTAATTGTCTGTTTTGTACTTTAATTTTCTCGTCTTGAGGTGTTCTTCTTGGGAAGTCTAATTCAACTAAAACCAAATCGTTCGACCATTTTTCAAAATCTGAAGTTTTAAAAACTTCATTTTGCAATTTTGTACACCAACCACACCAGTCAGATCCAGTGAAAAACAGCATCACTTTTTTATTTTCCTTAATTGCTATTTCTAAAGCTTGATTAACGTCTGTGTGCCAAGTTAATCTTTCTTGAGAAAAACTATTTACAGAAACCAAAACCCCAAAAATGAGCGTAATTATTAATTTTTTCATTAAATATTTATTTTACTATTAACTTTTAAACTCAGACTTAAAGGCTTTATAGTATTCATTAAATTTTTCTTGCGTATCAAGAATTTTATGGTCGTCTTTTTTAAACATTTTAAGATATAACTCCATTTGTTCCGGCGTTTTATATCCAGTTAAAGGAAAAATACGATTCGCTTGCTCATCTAAAAACATAATTGTTGGAAATGCTTGAATTTGATAATAACGAGATAATTCATGCGCAGAGTTTCTTCTATTTGCTAATGCTGGGTTATAATCTGGGTTAGTAAATGTTTTACCACTAAAATTAATTTCATCATTTCCTTCAGCATTAAACTTCACGGCATAGTAATGTTTATTTACATAATCGGCTACATCTTTATTTTGAAATGTGTTTTTATCTAACATTTTACAAGGACCACACCAATTGGTATAAACATCCATCATAATTTTTTTGGGAGTTTTCTTCTGAAGCGCAACAGCTTCTTCAAGGGTTACCCAATTTATCTGTTGAGCTATGGCATTTAAATTCACAAAAGCCAATGCTAAAACTAAAAATATTGTTTTCTTCATAATTAATTAGGTTGCAAAAGTTGTTCCGAACTTACAAAAAATGCTCCAAATTAGGAGCATTTTGAATATTTTTTAACTATTTATTCGATTAACGTACGCCGTGCATTAGTTTTTTAATAACAGGTTGAAACAAAATAGAGACTACTCCAACAACAACAGATACAATTGTTAAAATCCAGAAGAAATAACTAATTCCGTTTTCATCGGCAATTTTATCTACATTTTCACCAAATACGCCAGCACCTTTCATTCCTATGGCAATGGCTAAATACCAAACACCAAACATAAAAGCAATCATTCTTGCAGGCACCAGTTTACTAACATAGGACAAGCCTACTGGAGATATACACAATTCGCCCATAGTGTGAAACAAGTAAACTAAAATAAGCCATATAATGCTTACTGAAGCTGTTTTTGCACCTGGTTCAATTCCCATAGCTCCAAATGCCACACAGGCCATACCGAGAGCAAGAAGAAACATGCCTATTCCATACTTTGTATTTGCCGACGGGTTATACTTGCTTTCCCACCATTTAGAAAATAATGGCGCTAAAGTAATGATGTATAATGAGTTTAAACTAGCAAACCAAGATGCTGGAATTTCTAAATTATCATCATTAAACTGATTAATTAACATCCAAATAGCAATAGCCCAAACAATAATAAAACTAATACTAAGTACAATATTTGCCCATTTATATTTAGCAAAGGTTTGTTTAAACAATAAATATAATACCCAAGTTATAATTCCCAATGGTATAACAACCATACAAGAGTTTACAATTCTAAAAATATTAGCAGATGAACCTTCTAAAGATCTGTCCGTATAATCATTTGCAAAAATGGTTAATGTACCCGGAGACTGCTCGAAAATAGCCCAAAAGAATACAGATAATAAAGCAAAGAAAGTAACGGCTATAAGTTTATCTCTAGTGATTTTTGAATACTGAGTAAATCGATAGAATAATAAAACAAGAAATAAACCTAAGGCTGTTAAAATGGCTATGTTATTACCATTTTCACCTAGGAAAGAAAATATATTAATTTTTCCTCCAGAAATTGTTGTTGCGGGTGCATTTAGAATCCATAACAACCCTAAAACAACCATAATTAAAATTAAACCTAATTGCCAAGATGTGAAAGGTACGCGCTTGTCTTTATCAAGAGCCTCAATAGAATTGGCGTCGCCTTTTATAGGTTTTAATCCAATATTACCAAATATATTTTGAGCCAACCAAAATTGTATTAATCCAAAAAGCATAAAAATTCCTGCTAAGCCAAAACCAAGACTCCAACCAACTTGCTCTCCTAAATATCCACATAAAATAATACCAATAAATGCCCCGGCATTAACTCCCATATAAAAAATGGTATAAGCACCATCCTTTTTTTGAGGCCTGTCTTTATACATTTCTGATATAATAGAAGTCATATTAGGTTTAAAGAATCCATTACCTATTACTAATAAACCTAGCCCCAAATAAATAGACCATTCGGTTTCAAAAGCCATGGATGCATGACCAAGTGTCATTAATAAAGCTCCCACTAAAACGGCATATCTAAAACCAATTATTTTATCGGCAAAATAACCGCCCATCATAGTTGATAGGTATACCAAACCAACATACGAGCCAAACAAAGCCATGGCATGCTCTCTCGGCCAACCCCAACCTTCATCAAACAAAGAAGCTGTTAAAAACAGCACTAATAAAGAACGCATTCCGTAATATGAAAATCGTTCCCACATTTCTGTAAAAAACAAAACAAATAAACCCGAAGGGTGACCTAATACAGTACTTTTAAAAAATTGGTCGGTAGTATTTTCTGCCATAATATTAGTTATAATCTTAAAGTTAATTAATTCTTTTAATGCACTTTACCCATTAGTTTTTTCATTAAAGGAGAAAAAGCAATAACAGCTAATCCTGCGCCTAATGCGTATTTAGCAATTAATAAAAACCCATCGGTATAAATTGCTAAAGTATCTAAACCACCTACGTTTACATCAGTACTTTCAACTGCTAGTTGTTTTGAAATAAACCCAACAATTTGAAACGCATAAGCAGAAGATAAAAACCAAACACCCATCATAAATGCTACAATATTTTTAGGTGATAAATCTGTTATTTTTGACAATCCAACAGGAGACATAAACAATTCTCCAATAGAAATAATAAAATACATGATAAACAAATAGGCAAATGGCACCATCCCGTTTTCATCTGCACTTGCACCACTTGTTGAAAGTATATAGAAACTAAGACCCGCCAAAACCAATCCTAAACCAAATTTATAAGGTGTTCTAGGGTTTAAGTTCTTTTTTGCCAAATACGCCCATAACAATGAAATAGGAATGGCAAGAATAATAATAAACATAGAATTTAATGCATTGGTTTGAGCAGGATTCATAATGCCACCTAAGTCAACATTTCTTGAAGCGAACAACGTAATTACACTACCTGAAAGCTCATGAAAACCCCAAAACAATGTCATAAAAAAGGTGATTAAAACTGCCATAAACAGTTTTTTACGTGCTTCAACATCTAACTTAACCATGATATAAACGATATAAGCTAAAACAGCAAATCCAATAAATTTAAAAATAAAACTCACATAATTTTGTTGCCAAGAGGAAAGTAAATAAGCAATTAGGGGAGCACATAAAAATGCTATTATTGGAATTAAGGTTTTTTGCGGAATACCAATAATCTTCTTTTCATAAACCGCTTGGCTTGGTGGCAAACCTCTATCTCCAAAAACGTTCTTTTTGATGCCGCTCCAAAAGAATATCAAACCTGTTAACATACCAATACCAGCTAAGCCAAATCCGTAATGCCAGCCATATGTAGCCGCCAACCAACCACATAAAAGTGGTGCAACAAAGCCTCCAATATTAATTCCCATATAAAAAATGGTAAAACCAGAATCTTTTCTAACATCACCATCTTCATATAAAGAGCCAACAAAAGTTGAGATATTCGGTTTAAAGAAACCATTCCCAACTACAATTAATGCTAAAGCTAAAAAGAAGGCTATATTATTTTCAATGGCTAGCACAAAATGTCCTAATGCCATTAAAATACCTCCTAAAAAAATGGAGCTCCGCATGCCTAAAATTTTATCAGAAATTTGCCCTCCAATAACTGTAGATGCATAAACTAAGGATCCGTAAGAAGCATAAACCACAGCTGTGGCGGCATCTCTTTCAACAATGGCCTTGAAAATTTCTTGCACCATGTAAAGCGTCAATAAAGCACGCATACCATAGAAACTAAAACGTTCCCATAACTCTGCAAAAAATAAATAAAATAGGCCTTTAGGATGACCAAACATTTGAGGTTCTTGGTTAGTTGGAATAGTTTTCGACATATGTTTTATCCTTTTATTTTAACTTGATTTACGTTAGTTTCATCTTCTTTTTGAATTTTATCACCTAGAGTTTCATTAATAAAATGAGTCATTTTTTTGTATAGGTGAAGTCTTGTATTCCCTCCATATATACCATGGTTTTTATCTGGATAAACAGCCCAATCAAATTGTTTATCAGCTTGAATTAAAGCTTCAGCTAATCGCATGGTATTTTGTAAATGTACGTTATCATCTGCAGAACCATGCACTAAAAGAAAATCTCCTTTTAATTTATCGACATGATTTATTGGAGAATTATCATCATAACCACTTTCATTTTCTTGAGGTGTCGTCATATAACGCTCTGTATAAATTGAATCATAAAAACGCCAGCTACTAACCGGAGCAACTGCAATGGCCATTTTAAACACATCATTACCTTTAAACAAACAGTTACTACTCATAAAGCCACCAAAACTCCAACCCCATATACCTATTCGACTGGCATCAATATAAGGCAAATCACCTAATTGCTTGGCTGCTTGAATTTGATCTTCAACTTCATATTTACCCAATTCATTTTGCGTTACCTTTTTAAATTCAGCACCTTTAAAACCGGTTCCTCTTCCGTCTACACAGGCAATTATGTAACCTTCTTGTGCTAATTGCTGATACCAATAATCATTAGCACTATTCCAGCGGTTAGCCACTTGCTGCGATCCAGGACCAGAATATTGGTACATTAATAATGGATAGGTTTTAGAGGCATCAAAATTTGCTGGTTTAATCATCCACATATTCAAATCGTTATCTTTAACATGAATCGTACTGAATTCTTTTTTAGAAGTTATATAATCCGAAAGTATTTGAGCTGCTTTATCGTTATCCTTAATACTTTTTATTAAATTCCCAGATTCAGAACTATTCAAAGTATATTCAGGTGGTGTTGTAGCGCTTGAAAAGGTGTTAATAAAAAATGAAAAATCGGCACTAAAAGCGGCATCATTCGTACCTTCACTTTTGGTTAACCGGGTTTTATTTCTGCCGTTAAGGTTTATAGAATAAACGTCTCTATTAATGGAACCATTTTCAACTGATTGATAAAAAATAGTGTTTTTATTTTCATCATAGCCATAATAGCTAGTGACTTCCCAATTTCCTTTTGTCACCTGATTTATTAATTTTCCGTTTTTATCATAATGATATATATGATTATAACCATCTTTTTCACTTGTCCAAATAAAACTATTATCCTTTAAAAAGGTTAAATTATCAGTAACATCAACATAGGCTTCATCTTTTTCAGCTAACACCAAGTTTGCCTTATTTGTTTTGGCATTAATCATCCATAAATCCAATTCATTTTGATGCCTGTTTATATACTGAGCGCTTAAAAAATCGGGGTTATTGGTCCATTTAATTCGAGGAATATAAAAATCTTTGTATTCCTTATTTACCTTCACCTTATTGGTTGTTTTTTCATTCACATTATAAATATGAAGTGACACATTTGAGTTAGCTTCACCAGCCTTTGGATATTTAAAAACTTGTTGAGTTTGGTAAAGTTCAGAACCATAAACATCCATAGAAAATTCAGGAACATTTGTTTCATCAAACCTTATAAATGCTATTTTATCACTATCGGCATTCCAATCAAAAGCCCGAACAAAAGCAAATTCTTCTTCATATACCCAATCCGTAATCCCATTAATTATTTCATTCTTTTTACCATCCGTAGTTACTTGAGTAATTTCACCCGAATTTAAATCTTTATAGTAAAGATTGTTTTCCTTTACAAAAGCAACTTTTTTACCATCAGGAGAAAATGTTGGTTCTTGAATTTTATCTTCAGATATTAAATCTAACGAAGCATTTATTACATTGTACACATAATAATTTCCCAAAGCAGAATGCCTATAAATGGCTTCTTCGTTGGTTGCCAAAATGACTTGGTTTTCATCGTTACTAAATGTATAATTTGTAAAATAAGGAATAGCCTCCAAATTTAAAGAACTCACCAAAGTCTTAACCTTTTCCAAGGTTTTGTAGTCATAAATATCAATAGAGGTGCTTTTGGTTTCTCTATCAAAATTTAAAACCGAATACTCTTGACCATTAGCCATAGAATGTAGGGCGTCCATTCGCTCTGTTCTAAAAGTGCCATCTTTCCATATATCTTCAAGCGTAATTGTTTCTGTTTGAGCAGCTAATATTGTAGTAACAAAAAGACTAATGAGTAGGAAGAATTTAATATGTTTCATTAATTATAAGGATTGTATTTTTAACTTTATTTTTTCCTAATCAACTATGTTTCAGCATTAAAATATTAGTCAATTATAGATGTTTTGTTTGAATAGGTATTTATTTGACAAAATGATGTCAAGTTTACTAAAAATTATGCAAAAAACCGTAATTATTAACACTTAAATAACTTGGTTTATAAGTGGATATTCAATATTCATACCAAGAGTAGTATCTTTGTTCTGCAAAATTGAACACTATGAGCAAAACTATTGCTGGTTTTTCTAAATTATCTAAATCAAAAAAGATTGATTGGATTGTTGATACCTATTTTCCAAATTCAAAAAATACCAAAGCTATTTTAAAGCAATATTGGAATTCAAATGATAGCCTTCAGCAGTTACATGATGAGTTTATAGAAAACACGATAACCAACTATTATTTACCACTTGGTGTGGCGCCTAATTTTTTAATAAACAACAAGCTGTACACCATTCCTATGGCAATTGAGGAAAGCTCGGTGGTTGCTGCAGCAAGTAAAGCAGCGAAATTTTGGTTGGAACGCGGTGGTTTTAAAACTAAAGTGATTTCCACCACTAAAATTGGACAAGTTCATTTTATTTACAAGGGCGATTTTGAAAAATTAAAACAGTATTTCAGTCAAGTAAAACCAAAACTTATTGAAGAAACATCGGCCATCACTAAGAACATGAAAAAACGTGGTGGCGGAATTATGGATATTGATTTGCGAAATAAAACATCCGATATTGCAAACTATTATCAATTACATGCATCTTTTGAAACCTTGGACGCTATGGGTGCGAATTTTATAAACTCCTGTTTAGAACAATTTGCAAAAACATTTAAAAACGAGGCTTTAAATTTTAATTTGTTTTCTGAAACTGAAAGGCAAATTGACATTGTAATGAGTATTCTCTCAAACTACGTACCAGATTGTTTGGTGCGCGCAGAAGTGAGTTGTCAGGTTGATGAATTAAGTGAAAACAAAAATGTTTCGGGTAAAGCTTTTGCTGATAAATTTATACAAGCCGTAAATATTGCCGAAGTTGAACCATACAGAGCCGTAACGCATAACAAAGGCATTATGAACGGTATTGATGCCGTTGTTTTAGCCACAGGAAATGATTTTAGAGCTGTTGAGGCGGGAGTACATGCCTATGCTTCAAGACATGGAAAATACCGCAGCTTAACACATGCCAAAGTTGAAGATGACATTTTTACTTTTTGGATGGAAATTCCATTAGCTTTAGGAACCGTTGGAGGACTAACAGGCTTACACCCTTTGGTTAAATTAGCTTTAGAATTATTACATAAACCATCAGCTAAAGAATTAATGCAAATTGTTGCTGTTGCTGGATTAGCTCAAAATTTTGCCGCATTGCGTTCGTTGACGACAACCGGAATTCAGCAAGGTCATATGAAAATGCACTTGATGAATATACTAAACCAATTTGAAGCTAATGCTCAAGAAAAAGAAACTTTAATTGATCATTTTAAAAGCAATACAGCAACACATAGTGCCGTTGTTGAAGCTCTAGAAAACTTACGTTCTAACAATTCCTAATATATGCAAGAGTTTTATAGTCATGGTAAGCTTTTGCTTGCAGGTGAATACGTTGTACTTGATGGCGCTTTAGCATTTGCTATACCAACAAAATATGGGCAATCTTTAACCGTTGAGTCCATTAATAAAAAAGTATTGCATTGGAAGAGTTTGGACGAGAAGGAAACTATTTGGTTTGAGCATGAATTTGAGTTAAAAAACGACGACATAATAATTTCTGCTGATTATGATGATACCACAAAAAGGTTATCACAAATACTAAACGATGCGAAAACGTTAAACCCGAATTTTTTAAAAACTGAAACAGGGTTTAAGGTCACAACCTCATTAACTTTCCCTAGAGAAT
>NZ_JBATHX010000290.1:0-2062 GCF_049667265.1 Algibacter sp.
ATATATTTCTAGAGCACCATCCATACAAAACACGTATTCTAATTCTAGAGAAAACCATAATACCGTTCCTAATATTTCAAATGAAAATATAGCCTCAGTTGATGCAAGTTATATTTTTCGAACACCAACTATAAAAGCGAAATTAACGGGTTATTACACGAAAATAGCTGATGCAAGTGAGATCTCTTTCTTTTTTGCTGATGGCGTTGGTGGTGATAATACGGCTTTTGTTCAAGAAATTTTACAAGGCATAGACAAAAAACATTTTGGTGGCGAATTTGGAATTGAGGCCCAAGTGACGCCTACAATTAAATTGAAAGGTGCCGCTGCTGTTGGGCAATTTACTTATGATAATAACCCAAATTTATTTTTATCGACCGAACCAGATGCTGAAGCTGAGGCTGCCGGATTTGTAAACGGATTTAAAGATTTCGGACAGTCAAAATTAAAAGATTATAAGTTGGCTTCTGGACCGCAAAACGCATATTCGGTTGGTTTTGAATATCGTGACCCTGATTATTGGTGGTTTGGAGCTACTGCAAATTTTTTCCAAAACACCTATGTTGATGTGAGTCCGTTAACAAGATCGTCAAATTTTAATACCGATTTTGATGGCAATGTTTTTAATGATTACGATGAAGATTTAGCCAGAGAGTTATTAAAACAAGAACGGTTTGATGATTATATGTCGGTGAATTTGGTAGGTGGCAAATCATGGAGACTAGGCAAACATTATATAGGCTTTTTTGCAAGTATTAATAACCTTTTAGATGCTGTTTATAAAACTGGGGGTTTTGAGCAGGGTAGAAATGCTAATTACAGAGAATTGCGAGATGATAAGGCTCTAAATTCGCCCGTTTTTGGACCTAAATATTGGTATGGTAGAGGCGCTACATACTTTTTGAATTTGAATGTTAGTTTTTAATAGAAATCTCAAATGTTGAATTTAGTTGAAATGTGCGTTAGGCCTGCCTGCCGGCAGGCGCCCAAATAAAAAAATAAAATACGGAGTTATGAATAAAATTTCAATCTTTTTAAGTGTTATGATTTTAGGAGTGCTTTTTGCATCG
Source organism: Algibacter sp. (assembly GCF_049667265.1). Classification (GTDB taxonomy): domain Bacteria; phylum Bacteroidota; class Bacteroidia; order Flavobacteriales; family Flavobacteriaceae; genus Algibacter_B. The sequence goes on from NZ_JBATHX010000290.1 coordinate 1,071, forward strand.
TGTGTTAAGGATGATGATTATAGTGTGCCTGATATTTCGATAACAGAACCCAATATTCCGCAAGAGCAAATTACCACTTTTAAAGCCATAAAATCGCTTTATGAGCAGGCTGTAAATGGCGGAAATACAACCGTTGTTATTGATGATGAAACTGATTTGTATATTGTTGGTTATGTTGTGTCGTCTGATAAATCTGGAAACTTTTTTGAAGAATTAATTATTCAGAATAAAATAGATGGAAGTAGCACAGATAGTGATCCCAGACTTGGGTTTAAGGTTGATATTAATGTGAGTAGCTTATCTGACACGTATCAATTTGGGCAAAAAGTGTACGTTAAAATGACTGGTTTAACCATTGGGGCAACGAGTGGCGTAATTACAATTGGCAAAGGAAATGCGGTGCAAGTGGAGCAAATTCAACCTGCTGAATATAAAGATATTGTTATAAGAAGTAATGAAATTGCGACTATAACGCCAAAAATTTCAGGTTTGGCAGAGTTAACAGATAGCGATGAAAACACCTTGATTCAGTTAGAAAATATGCAATTAAATAGATTTGAATTAGGGGCAAGCTATGCGAGTGAATCTTTTGATGAGTTTGATGGGTTACGGTTATTGGAAAGTTGCAATTCGGGTATTCAAATGATTATGCAAACGAGTACGTTTTCTGATTTTAAAACTTTAATTGTGCCGCAAGGCCAAGGAAGTGTAACAGGTATTTTTAGTCGCGATTTTAGAGACGATTTTAATGTGTTAGTTATTAATAGTTCGGCAGATGTTAATTTTGATAATGAAACGCGTTGCGACCCTTTGGAATTATCTTGTGGATTAGCCACAAGCTTTGGTTCTCAAAATTTGTTTTATGAAGATTTTGAATCTCAAAGTAACAATAAGCCAGTAGAAATTGATGGATGGACAAACTATATGGAAACGGGTACTGAGGCTTGGGAAGGTTATTCGTCCACATCATCAAATGCTTCATTAGGGCGTTC
>NZ_JBATHX010000291.1:0-4961 GCF_049667265.1 Algibacter sp.
AAATTCTAATGCATTAAAAATTATTGAATTAGAAAATGACAACGTGCAATTTACGGCTTCTAAGAATATAAATTCTGTTAGAATATTTGATTTATTAGGCAGACAATTATATGAGTTTTCAGGTAGAAATACTTCTGAAACTTATAACTTATCAAACTTAAGTAGCAGTATTTATATTGCTAAAGTCACCCTTATAAATGGTGCAACTATTACTAAAAAAGCATTTAAGAAATAACCAAAAGCTATTTGTTTTAAATGAAAGCTCTAGTCCAAACTAGAGCTTTCATTTTTTTACAAACTATACTTTAAGGATAAAACAAGGTTTCTTCCGGCAGCTGCAATGCCTGATGAATAGGTTTTATAACGCTGGTCTGTAATATTCTCTAAACTGGTTGTTAAAGAAAAAGCATTATTAATTTGATATTGTGCTCTAAAATTAAGCGTATACCATGATGGACTATAAGGATTTCCATCAGCATCTAAAGCATATATATAATCTTTTTCAATTTCAGAAGGTGCTAATTCATAAAAGGATAATTCGCCATTATAATTCGCAAAAAAATCTAATTTTAAATCCTTTAAAGTCCAAACTAAATGAGCGTTTCCAAAACTTGGAGCAACGTGCCTTATGGGAACTTCAACCGCATCCTCCTGTTCTGTCCCACCAATAATTGAATATTGCGATGTTAAATCTAACTGGTTTGTAATAGGCATTTTCAAACCGACTTCAAAACCATAAATCCAAGCTTTTGATGCATTTTGTATGGCTTGAACATTACTTAACTCACCATCATAAATTATTTCGGTTTCACCATTTAAGCTATAATCTCTTCTTACCAAAGCATTATCCAAATAGGTGTAATAGGTACTCGTATCTAGAATTAACTTGTCGTTAAAATTTAGTTTCAAACCTACTTCACCACCATAAGCATATTCTGGTTTTAAATCATTATTTGGCACCACTACAGAACCAGGTTCAGAATCAAACACCTTACCAATATCATCAATATTTGGGGCTCTAAAGGCTGAGGATAGATTGAATTTCCATTGCAAAATCGGATTTGGAGACCAGCTAATACCTGCCGTTCCTGTTAAAGCTTCCGATTCATTTTTCGAATAATCGAAAGGCAAGTTTAAATAAACATTATTTTCTGTGAAATCGGCATCTGAAACTACATAATTAAATCGTAAACCAGACTGAAATACAAATTTAGGATTTGGCTTATATTTTATGCTAGAATAAACAGCCACCGACTGCCAACTTGAACCATTTGGGTATCTTGACACGGTTGCTGTTTTAGTATTATCCGAGATGTTTTCCTCAAAACCTATGGACCTTACTTTATTGTAAACATACTCGGCACCGTAGAAAAATTCTGTTTTAGTTGAAAACCTTTTTTCTAAATCCAGGTTAAATGAATAGGCATCAACGGCTTCTTCACGAATATTTCTAACGGTTGAATCAAAATCACGATCCCTTCTACTTTCTTGAAAGTTTTGATAGGCTAAAGTGGCTTTAATTTTATCGTACAAATTTGATTTACTGCTTAATTTGGTTACTTGAAAATTAGACATCAACCAATTTTGCGGGCCATAATTCCATTCTGCCGATCGTAATACATCATTTCTATAACGAATTAAGCGGTCATATCGCGGGATATCAGATGTTGTTGTGTAGTATAAGCCTAAATCAAAACTTAGGTCTTCATAAGGCTCGAAATGCGCCTTTTGCATGAAATTTATTTGGCTATATCCAGAAAATTTTTGAACCAAAGGGTTGTTATTTTCTACAATCACATCACCCGTTGAAGTAGTTTTAACAAATTCTGGTCTTAAATATGCTTCTGGACCATGACTTCCCATTCTTAAATCATCAAAATCAGTATAACTTGCACTTGTAATAAACCCCCATTTTTTATAACCTAAGTTAAAATCAAAATGTCCCGTTTTTTCATTACTTGCAGAAGCATATCTTACTACTGCATTGGCATTAAACCATAGGGAGTCGGTATATGACAATTTAGGTTTTTGAGTATAAAAACTCATAACACCCCCAATAGCATCACTTCCATAAATTACAGAACCTGAACCTAAGGTAACCTCGGTACTTTGAATAGTAAAAGGGTCGATTGAAATAACATTTTGAAGATTTCCACCTCTAAAAATGGCGTTATTCATTCTTACACCATCCACGGTAATTAACAAACGATTGGTTGAAAAACCTCTAATCATAGGGCTTCCACCACCCAATTGACTTTTTTGAATATAGACTTGACCGGTATTTTCTAAAAGATCAGCACTTGTTTGAGGATTTATAAATTGAATTTTATTAGCATCAACACTTACTATCTTTTGAGGAATGTCTTTTCTACTTTGTTGGAATTTTGATGCAGAAATGACAATTTCTTCTAAACCTTGTGTATTAGAAACCAATAACACTTTATTTAAGTCTCCGAGTTGTTGCTTTGTTATAGATTTTAAAACGTGTGATAAATGCTTAAAATATATGGTTTCAGTTTCTGAAAACTTATCTAATTCTGCCTCGCCTCTAAAATTGGTAATGACGCTTTTAGATTTATCGACATTATAAATTGCCACACCAAAAATAGGTTCTTTAGTTACCTTATTTAAAACTTGTATATTTTGAGCTTGGACGCCTAGAAAACCTAGAAAAAGTAAAATTGTAAAATAAAAAGACTTCATGTTTTAGCTAAAAACTTGATTAAATACCTGTAAAGATTTTGGGGTTTTAAAATTCCCCAAATGTAGTTCAAAATAAAGCAAAATCATACTTAAAAAAGACTGCCTTTGCCTAGCATTAATTTTTATACTAGGTAATGCATCAAATGTTATGCCTAACAGTTGTTTTAATAGAGTTAAATTTTCACCTGAAATAGCATATTTATTACTCGCCTTCATTTCAAACTTACCTTCATATAGGTTGAAATAAGAAGCGTCTATATTGCTTGTATCAGGATAAAACCCTAAGTATTTGGTTAGTTTTAATAGAAATAATAGGTGAAAGTTAGCATACTCAGATTGAGAATCAAGCCATAAAAGGGTGTTTTCTAAATAACTATAAAGTGTTTCATTCTGTTCCTCTTCCTGAAGTGTTTGCGATAACACTTCAGACAGAAACATGACTATGGAACTTTTTAAAACATTTGAATGTAAACTCGTGTAAATGTGATTTAACTTAGTTTCCTTAACGCTTTGCAAAGACCTCCCGTTTTTAAAGGTTAGTACCATTTGCAATTGAGATAATAACTGAAAATATGCGATTTTAGAGTTTCCCCTTTTACTTTTTAAAACACCTCTTAATAAAAAACTAACTATTCCTAATTCTTGAGTATAGCATTTTACAATTAAATCGTTATCTCTATATTTTAATTTGGATAAAACAATAGCGTTTGTAGTAATAAGCATTATCTAACAACCATTAATTTTAAAACTTTAGTTTCAAAGGTATCCAAATCGGAAAGCATCACTAAATAAACTCCTGATGCCACAACGTTATTTGCTAGGTTTTTACCATTCCAATAAGCCGTTCCGCCATCAATTTCTAAATTATACCCTTGGTATCTTTGATTAATTCTAGATTGCGCTTCGGCAACTAAATTCCCTTCAATATCGGTAATTTTGATGTTTACATTTTCAGATATATCTTTAATTTTAACTTTATCATCAACAATGTTAAACCCTGGTCTTATTGGATTTGGATAAGCATAAGCGCTTTCTAAATCTTCAAAAGCACTTGAACCACCAGAATTAAATGATAAAAGCCCTTTAGTGGTGGCGATATAAACAATGCCATTTACGATATCTAAAGCCACGTCATTAATGCTATTTGATGGTAAAGGAGAATTGTCTTTTGTGAAATGAAAGATGGTGTTTTGCCCATCAGATGAAAGATAAAATAATCCTGAATCGGAAGTTCCAATCCATTTATTATTTGAACCATCTACTTCTATATCTGTAATAAGTTGTTGAAATAATAATTCTTTTGCTATACCATCTTCTTCAATAATAATTTCACTAACGCTTAAGTTTTCATCTGTAAAAATGCTAGATGGATTATATAAAACGCGCAAGCCTCTATAAGTACCAATCCAGAGTTGGTTTCTATTATCGATGGCTACAGATGTAACAAATTTATCAGGCATATTTTCGGATTCTTCACTTATATTAGTTAATAATGGACTTCCACCATTTTCGTCAAAAGCAATAACACCAAAGCCGTATGTACCCATATATTTAACACCTGAATTATCAATAGCTATATTAGAAAAACCCAATTCATTAATAGGATCTGAGATTATTTCAGAAAAACTAAAGGAAGTCCATGACCCATTTTTGAATTTATTTAATGGGCTATCAACTCTTCCATTCATTACCCATAATACGCCTTCAGAATCATAGGTGGAGGCACCTGTAAGCTTCCAGTTTCCATAAAAAGGTGTAAGTGTACTATTATCTTGATTATACAATCCTAATATTTCTTCATCATCAAATTCAATTAAACCTGAGTAATAAGAACTTACAAAAACTTGGTTGGGTTCAATTGGGTTTATTGCTATATGAGATAAGTAATAAGGATTTACAATAGCATTACTAATGGTATCAAAAGGAATATTCGACCATTCGTTGTTTTTTAAACGGCTTATTCCGGTTCTAACTCTATCCCCACCTATAAAATTATAAAATAAGTTATAACCGCCAGAAACACCCCATAAATCGTCATTTGAATAGGTAATTGAAAATAGGTTATTTAAAAGCGGCCCATCTGGTCGAATTTCAACAAACTCGTTTGGATTAGTAGTTATGGAATTCAATACTCCAAAATCTTTGCTTCCAATATATAAATTCTCGCCTTCAATTAAAGCAGAATTAAATTCTGTAATAAAACCACCTCCAACTGAAGCTTGATTAATTAAGTTAAAACTATCGTCGTATATAAAAAC
>NZ_JBATHX010000292.1:0-2321 GCF_049667265.1 Algibacter sp.
CTGAAATCTATTTTTACACGTTGCTTTTCTTGTAAATCGAAGTAAGGGGAATTCTCTATTTTAGGTTCTGGTTGAGATACTAAAATGGTTTTCACTTTCATAAGCGCGAGTAGTTTTTTATTTTAATCTGAAATAAACACCTTATATAAAATGACATAGGGCGCGATTTCAAGAGCGCAAAGATACAAAATAAAATAAAATAAGTTATATTTAATTAAACTTTGATGTGTTTTAAAGGAACTAATTAATCCTATAATATTAATAATTAATAGTAAGGAAACAATGCCATAAATTAAGGGTAATGTAGGTTGAATCGTATATAGCAATATAGCATTAATAGGTAATAATAAAAGCCCTAAATAATTTTTAAAACTTATTTTTTGAAAAATATATTGGTCGATAAGTTTATCAATTTCAAAAAGACTACCAATTAAGCGTTCAATAAGTACTTTAATTAAAATAAAAACAGCAATAACAAAGGTTAATTTGAACATCGTGTTGCCAGAGATGTTATGGGTTTCTGTATATATTTTATAGGCAATAAAACAGAAAACGGAAACGGATAAAATTAAATTAGTAAATAATAGGGCATCAAACTTGTCGAAAAATTTCTGATCTCTCGAATAAATTTTTAGGTATTTATCGTTTCCAAGCACCAAAATAAAATCGTCAAATCTTTTGGGTGACACTAATTTAGCAATGGCAACAATTAGTAATCCTATAACTAATAGGATGGTAAATAAATCGTTTGAAACTATGTGACGAAGCATGGCCTAAAATTATTATAATTTTTAAGATTAGGGTGTATTATTAAGAAATATTTAAAATAATTACAGGTTGATTAATGTACATTTGCTAAAAAGAAATCTGGATGATTTCAATAAAAATGGAATATGCTTGATACTGTTGTAATTATACCAACATATAATGAGATTGAAAATATTGAAGCTATAATTAGGGCTGTGTTTTCACAATCGGATGCCATCCATATCCTTATTGTTGATGATAATTCGCCAGATTTAACAGCTTTAAAAGTAAAAGAACTTCAAACGGAATTTCCTGAAAAATTATTTTTAGAGGTTCGAAAATTAAAATCAGGATTAGGTACCGCTTATATTCACGGTTTTAAATGGAGTTTAGCAAAAGGTTATGACTATATATTTGAAATGGATGCCGACTTTTCACATAACCCAAAAGATATTTTGAAACTTTACAACGCCTGTAAAATTGATGGCGCCGATGTGGCTATTGGCTCAAGATATATTAATAATACAGTAAATGTGGTTAATTGGGATATGAAACGATTACTCATGTCTTACTTTGCTTCAAAATATGTGAAGTTTATAACAAGAATGCGGATCCATGATACTACGGCCGGGTTTGTATGTTATAAAAGACACGTGTTGGAAGCTATTAATTTAGATTCTGTTAAGTTTATAGGTTATGCTTTTCAAATTGAAATGAAATTTAAAGCTCATATAAAAAAGTTTAAAATTGTTGAAGTTCCTGTTGTTTTTACAGATAGAAAACTAGGTGAATCTAAATTAAGCTCTGGAATTATTTCTGAAGCTATTTTTGGGGTTATTTCAATGAAGTTGAAAAGTTTATTTAAAAAATAAAAAGTATGCAAATGAAAACGACGCTTATAAAAAATGCGAAAATAGTTAATGAAGGCACTATTTTTACTGGCGATGTATTGATTGAAGGAAATTATATTAAGGAAATTTCAGATTCTATTAGTCCGAAATCTGCCGATGTGTTGGTATATGATGCGGAAGGAAAATATCTTTTACCAGGTGCAATTGATGACCAAGTGCATTTTAGAGAGCCAGGATTAACGCATAAAGCAAATATTGAAACCGAATCTAGAGCGGCAATTGCTGGCGGTATAACGTCTTTTATTGAAATGCCAAATACTAATCCGCAAACTACAACTATTGAAAAGTTAGAAGAAAAGTTTGAAATTGCATCAAAATCATCTTCCGCAAACTATTCATTTATGTTTGGTGGCACTAATGATAATTTAGATGAAATTTTAAAACTTGATGTGAATCAGGTTGCAGGTTTGAAATTATTTTTAGGGTCATCAACAGGAAATATGTTGGTCGATGATCCTGTGGTTTTAGAGAAAATATTCAAAAGTACTAATATGCTTATTTCGGTGCATTGTGAAGATGAGGGCACTATAAAGAAGAACTTAAAGAAGTACATGGATGAGTTTGGCGATGATATTCCTATTAAATATCACCCAATAATTAGAAGTGAGGAAGCTTGTTATATTTCATCTTCTAAAGCTATTGAATTAGCAAAGAAAACAGGCG
>NZ_JBATHX010000293.1:0-1522 GCF_049667265.1 Algibacter sp.
TGAAAAACCAGTTGAAGACACACTTATTTATAGAATTTACAACAAGTTTGAACGCCCATTATTAGAAAGCAAATCGAAGCGTTGGTTATTTTTAGGATTAACATTTACTGTGTTAATGGGAACTATGGTATTGTTTTTCACCAATTCGGTTGCAGTAAAAATGTTGCCTTTTGATAACAAGAACGAATTCCAAGTAGTTATTGATATGCCAGAAGGTACTACGCTTGAACGTACTGGAGTTGTAACGCAAGAGATCTCTCAATATTTATCGACACGTCCTGAAGTAGTAAATTACCAAAACTATGTTGGTACTTCTGCTCCAATTACTTTCAATGGTTTAGTTCGTCATTACGATTTACGTGGCGGAAGCAATATGGCAGATATTCAAGTAAATTTATTAGCCAAAGAAGATCGTACAGCTCAAAGTCATGATATTGCAAAATTGTTACGTCCAGATATTCAGAAAATTGCATCAAAATATAATGCGAATGTAAAGTTGGTTGAAGTGCCACCAGGACCACCAGTTATGTCAACTATTGTAGCCGAAGTTTATGGGCCAGATTATAACGAGCAAATTAAGGTAGCAAATAGCGTTAAAAATATTCTAAAAAATACAGATGATGTGGTTGATATTGATTGGATGGTTGAAGATGACCAAATAGAATATCAGTTCGATATCAACAAAGAAAAGGCCATGTTATATGGTGTTGCCCCACAACAAATAACATATACTATGAATATGGCATTATCAAATAGAGCTATTACAAATCTATATGATGAAGATTCAGTAAACCAAGTTGGTTTAGTATTGGCATTAGATGAAAAGGAAAAATCTACAATTACAGATATTTCACAATTAAAAGTAAAATCGAATCAAGGCAATATGGTTCCTATTGCAGATTTGGTGGATATTAGAGAAACTACTGCTGCAAAAAGCATTTATAGAAAAAACCAAAAACGTGTAGTTTATGTGATGGCAGATATGGCAGGAGCATTAGAAAGTCCAGCATACGCCATACTTGGAATGGAAGAAAAACTAAAAGAAATCCCATTACCAGAAGGCTTCGAGATAAATGAAATGTATTTAGGTCAGCCAGATTTTGAAGATGATTACACCGTTAAATGGGATGGCGAATGGCAAATTACCTTAGAAGTATTTAGAGATTTAGGTATTGCCTTTATGGGAGCCATAATCTTAATTTACATATTAATTGTAGGCTGGTTCCAGAACTTTAAAGCACCAATTGTTATGATGGTTGCCATTCCTTTATCATTAATCGGAATTATTTTAGGACATTGGATTATGGGTGCATTTTTTACTGCAACATCGTTCATCGGAATGATTGCTTTAGCAGGAATTATGGTTCGGAATTCGGTATTACTAATTGACTTCATCAACTTAAGAACTGCAGAAGGTGTGCCACTTAAACAAGCAGCAATCGAAGCAGGAGCAGTACGTACTACACCTATTTTGCTGACAGCAGGAACGGTTGTTATTGGTGCATTTGTTATTCTGTTTGAC
>NZ_JBATHX010000294.1:0-2267 GCF_049667265.1 Algibacter sp.
AATTCTTGTTGAACTGTAAGTTTAGCTAATGTTTTTATAATTTGATTTCTGCTACTAGCATCGTTAACACCTAGTTTGGCAGCAATTTGTTTATAGTTAAAAGTTTGATTTCTTTCTTTTTTTAAAATACTTAAGATTGTATTTGTTAGGTTGGAAATACCTTTACTTTTGGATTTCCCTTTTCTATTTCTTGTCATTTAATTATTGTAATCAATTGAATTTCTAAAGTTAATTGAAATTCGGTTATTATATAGCGTTGTAAGTGGAGAAGTTGCGCTATTTGTTTTTACAAAGTTAGGCTTTTAATATTTAATGGTATTATTTTAATGTTAAATCAAAGTTATCCACATTATATAATACATAATTACTTTTTCTTTAAAATTTAAAAAAATAAATGGTGGTTATTATAGCTTGTTAATAGCGGTATAACTTTATTAAGATTTACTTTGATATATATCTTATAGAATGTTGTTGATACGAAGTGAACAATTTATTTATAGTTAACTCATTAAAGTTGAAGCTATTTAAAAATACTATTAACAATTGTTAGAAACTCATATTAACAACAATTTTTAATAAGTATTTCCTTTTTTATAACTCACAACCATCCTTTCTTGTGCTTATAAATAACCTACAAAATTATGCTAACTTATTTGCAGGTTAATTAAATGATCTGGATTGAAAAATTAACTGGATATTCCTAGAAAAAGTTTTACTAAACTGTGTTTAGATATTAACAAGTAATGAGTAATTAAAAGCTTATTTATTAACAGTTATTTTAATTTTTTTAAAACAGTTATATTAAGGGGTGCCGGAATACTTTCAATTTATTGATATAAAAGGACTTTACCTGCGCTCAGTCTAATATTACATTCAATTATCAAACCTAAAAAAAATGAATAAGTATGCCACTTTTAGTTATTCATACTTATAACTTATTATTAACTTTGAATTTTAATAACCTAATAAAGATTTTCGTGCAGACGGAAATGAAAAACTAGTATTTATATCATGACAATTTCAATAGGAAACGACCACGCAGGCGCAGATTATAAATTTGCTATTAAGGCCTTATTAGAATCAAAAGGAATTACCGTTATTAATCATGGTACAGATACTAATGATAGAGCAGATTATGCCGATTTTGGGCATCCAGTTGCAGTTGATGTTGAAACAAATAAAGCTGAGTATGGTATTTTAATTTGTGGAAGTGCAAATGGTGTGGCCATGACGGCTAATAAACACCAAAAAATACGCGCTGGTTTATGTTGGAATAATGAAATTGTAGAGTTAGTAAGACTGCATAATGATGCCAATATATTATGTATTCCTGCAAGATTTACAGCAATTCCTCAAGCTTTAAAAATGGTAGAAACGTTTTTAAATACCGAATTTGAAGGTGGTCGTCATTTAAATCGTATCAATAAAATTCCTTTATCTTGTTAAATGGGACACCATCATGGTCATAATCACGCGCATGATCATAACGACTTAAAAGGTCGTAACCTTTTCATTTCTATTTTACTAAATATTGTTATTACAGCGGCGCAAGTTGTAGGCGGATTAATATCTGGAAGTTTAGCATTATTAAGTGATGCGTTACATAATTTTAGCGATGTTATTTCGCTTATTATTAGTTATATCGCTAATAATTTATCAAAAAAGAAAGCATCTTTCCATAAAACATTTGGTTATAAACGTGCTGAAATTTTAGCAGCTTTTATTAATGCAGCTACTTTAATTGTAGTGGCTATTTTGTTGATTATTGAGGCTGTAAAACGGTTTCAAAACCCGCAAGAAATTGAATCAAATTTAGTTATCTGGTTATCTATAATTGCCATTTTAGGAAATGGTTTTAGCGTGCTTTTACTAAAAAAAGATGCTGAAGCTAATATGAACATAAAAAGTGCATACCTTCATTTATTTACCGACATGATGGCTAGTGTTGCCGTTTTAATTGGTGGTTTATTAATGAAGTATTATCAATGGTTTTGGGTGGATAGCGTACTAACTTTTATTATTGCTTTGTACTTAATTTGGATGGGTTTCGATTTATTAAAAGATTCCACTAAAGTACTTATGTTGTTTACGCCAGATACCATTCCTATAAAAAAAATTGTTGAAGAAATTAATGCTTTTGATGCTATTAAAAACGTGCATCATGTGCATGTTTGGCAACTTAATGAAGATGAAATTCATTTAGAAGCTCATATTGATTTTGAAAAGGATATCACCTTATCTGAATTTGATATTATTTTGCATAAAAT
>NZ_JBATHX010000295.1:0-2636 GCF_049667265.1 Algibacter sp.
AAGTGTCAATTAATGCTGCAGGCGAAGCTTACGTAAACGCATCAAAAAAGGTTATTGCAAAAGTTAAAGCAGGAGGCGATATTTTCATTTATGGCAACCCAGAACAGATAGACGAAAGTAAAATGTTAGGAGGCCGTATAAAAAAAATGGACGATTAGTTTCTTATTGTTAAAACGCTCAAAACAGTTTAGTTTACAGCTTTAAATATAATAAAACAGAATAATTTTTATTCTGTTTTTTTTTGTATAGTGTTATTTCGTCAACTACCAAAACCAAACAATAACTATACTTCTTCCTGTTTATCCCTTATTTTTATTACCTTAGTACCTTTACAAAAATAAAATGTTGTGAAAAACATAAATTTTTTAGTCGCTCTATTTTTACTTGGGTTTATTTTTTCTGCTAAAACACAGGAGCGACCTCCAATAAATGTTTTTTATCCTGAAGACTATAATGGAGAGGCACAGAATTGGTCTATTTCTCAATCCGATGAGGGCTTCATTTATATTGCTAACAGTAAAGGTTTATTAGAATATAACGGAGCAAAATGGAACTTATATGAATCTCCAAACCAAACGAATCTGCGCTCAGTTTTAGTTATTGATAATTTAATATATTCAGGAAATTATCAAGATTTTGGTTTTTGGGAAAAAAATAATTACGGTGTTTTAAATTACACATCCTTAACAAAAGAATTAAATGTAGAATTATTAGAAGATGAAGAGTTTTGGAATATTTTGTCTTTAGATAATTCCATATTGTTTCAATCGCTTGATAGAATTCATATTTATAATAAATTAACAAAAGCTTATAGTGTTGTTAATTCTAAAACCAAAATGTCCAGGTTATTTAAGGAAGGGACTAATTTTTATTTTCAGAGTTTAAATAACGGACTTTATAAAATTGAAAATGGTGCCGCTGTACTTGTTTCTGATAACGACATTGTTAAGAATAATGTTATTGTTAGTGTTTTCAATAACAAAGGTAAAACCTTAATGCTTACTCAAGATAATGGGTTTTTTGAGTTACAAAATAATAATTTGACCCAATGGGATATTCCAGCCAATTCATTTTTAAAAAAAGTAAGTGTATTTAGTAGTATTCAACTTCATGATAAGAGCTTTGTGCTTGGTACAATCTCTGATGGTTTAATTCATCTTACCCAAACAGGAGAAGTTAATTATAGAATTAATCAATCTAACGGGTTAGGTAATAATACGGTTTTAGCGTTACATGAAGATGTCGAGAATAATATATGGTTAGGATTAGACAATGGAGTTAATTGTATAAATATTAAATCACCTTTCCATATTTACTACGATGAAAATGGAATGATTGGTAGTGTTTACACGTCCAAAGTATATAATAACTTTTTGTATTTAGGCACCAACCAAGGCTTGTTTTATAAGCCTTTAAAAGAAAACGAAAAAGTAAAATTTATTGAGGGTACCCACGGGCAGGTTTGGAGTTTAGATGTTATTGAAAACACGCTTTTTTGTGGACACAATTCAGGAACCTTTATAATTAATGATAATAAAGCGAGTAAAATTGCCAATGTATTAGGCACATGGCAAATTAAGCCTATTGAAAATCATAACAATTTATTGATTCAAGGAAACTATAACGGATTAAATATTCTTGAAAAAACAAATGGAACATGGAAATTTAAAAACAAAGTAGAGGGTTTTGATTTTTCAACAAGGTTTTTTGAGTTTTTAGACAATGAAGAAATCTATTTGGTTCATGAATACAAGGGCGCCTTTAAACTAAAGCTTGATTATGAATTTAGTCGTGTTTTAGAGTTTACTCAAGACACCTTAATGGATATTAAGTCATATTCCAGTTTGTTTAAGCACAACGAAGATTTACTGTTTTCAAGTAAAAATGGTGTTTTTAAGTATGATACGAATTTAAATAAATTTAATAAAGACACCTTGTTAAGTGATTTAATTGAAAAGGAAAATTTTGTTTCTGGTATAGTAGTTTCAGAACCGATAACAAATAAATTATGGAGCTTTACTTCAAATGGGATTAACTATAGCTCAGCATCTAAACTTAGTGGAAATATTAAAATCAATAACGTTCCTTTTCCTGAAGAGGTAAGAAAGGATGTTCTTGATTATGAAAGTGTAACACATTTATATGATCAACAATTTTTATTTGGTTCCACTACCGGATACATTGTTCTTAATTTGGATAAAATTGTTAATCAAGATTATAAAATTAATATTAATCAAATTGCTGTAAGTAATTTAAGGGACAATAATTCGTTTAAATTAGTTGACATTACAACAAAACCAGAATTTGAAAACAAGGAAAATAATTTACAGTTTTCTTATAGTATTTCAGCCTTTTCAAAAATGCAAAAACCAGAATACCAATATAAGCTGGAAGGCATGTATGAGGGTTGGAGTGATTGGTCCACAGATGGTACTGTTTTGTTTGAAAATCTGCCGCATGGAAATTATACATTTAGTGTAAGAGGGAAAGTAGGTAATGTGATATCTTTAAATACGGAGTCTTATCCGTTTATAATTGGTAGACCATGGTATCTTTCAAACCTTGCAATTGGAATTGCCGCTTTAGTGCTATTGCTTTTTTTATTAATAACACATAACATTTATAAACGCCATTAT
>NZ_JBATHX010000296.1:0-3905 GCF_049667265.1 Algibacter sp.
ACCTAGTAAGAGAATTTGTGAAAGATATTAAGGGAGAGAAGGTTGCGCCTTACCAAACTTTTAAGGAAGGTAGCCTATACCAAAAACTAATTGACTTAATTAGAAAGAATGATAACTGGACAGATGTGCGTCATCTGCAATAAAAAGAAATAACTATGTTTTACGACTATCTCGTTATCGGGCTTTACTTTATATTAATTCTTGCTATTGGTGTTGTGTTTTCACGAATGGCGAGTAAATCTACAAGTGATTATTTTCGTGGAGGAGGTAGAATGCTTTGGTGGATGGTCGGTTCAACGGCATTTATGGCACAATTTTCAGCGGTGACTTTTACAGGAGCAGCGGGAAAAGCTTTTAATGACGGGTTCGCTATTTGTGCCGTGTATATTGGAAATACATTTGCATTCTATTGTGGATATTTATACTTCGCTCATCGATTTAGACAAATGAGAGTGGATACACCAACAGAAGCAATAAAAAGGCGATTTGGACCTGGTAATGAGTTGTTTTTTTCCTGGGCATTAATTGTGTTTTCCTTCATTAATGCGGGGGTCTGGTTAAACGCTTTAGGGGTTTTTACTAGTGCCGTTTTTGAGGCAGATATTTTTGTAACCATCATTGGGATAGGATTAACAGTAGTTTTTGTGTCAGTATTATCAGGAGCCTGGGGGGTTGTTGCATCAGACTTTGTTCAAACTTTGGTGGTGGCAGTTGTTTCAGTAGCTACAGCAATAGTTGCTTTGGTATTGGTTGACGGCCCAGTAAATTTAGTTGATAATTTTCCTGGAGGATTTCTCATAGGCCCAAATATGAACTACCCGTTAATATTAATTGGAACATTCATATTCTTTTTACCTAAACAGATTATAACCATGATGAATCTGCATGATTCATTTCGATTTCTTGGTGCAAAAGATACCATTAACGCACGTAAAGCGGCCTTATTAGCCACAACGCTAATGGGGGTAGGAACTATTATTTGGTTTATCCCGCCCTGGGCAGCTGCTTCCATATACCCAGATGCATCAGCAGATTATGCCCAATTAGGCAACAAAGCAGCAGATGCGGTATATCTAGTTTTTGCCAAGAATGCCATGCCTATAGGGACTGTTGGATTACTTATGGCCGGCCTTTTTGCTGCATCTATGTCTTCTATGGACTCAGCATTAAATAAAAATGCTGGAATCTTTGTTCGAAGTATCTATCAACCTTTTCTTGCTAAAAAGAATAAACAAAAAGATGACAAGAAGTTATTACGAATCAGTCAATTGGTTAGCTTAATTAGTGGCATGGGTGTTATTGCCGTTGCGTTTTATTTCGCAACGCTTAAAGAACTCAGTTTATATGAACTTATGATGAGGGTTTCAACTATGGTTCAGCTACCAATGATGGTGCCATTAGTAGTTGGAATTGTTGTGAAAAAGACGCCTAAATGGGCGCCTTGGGTTACTATTGTTCTTGGTTTAGGAGTTTCTTGGATGGTTGATAATGTTATTACCCCAGATGTTTTTGTTTCATGGTTTGGTGTTGATTCACTTACTAGTCGTGAAATTGTAGACATGAATATTATTCTAACCATTGCTGGCCATGTGTTTATCACCTCAAGTTTTTTCTGGGCAACTTCCTTATTCTACAATGAAGCTAAGGATGAAAACAAACTAGAAACTGACAGGTTTTTCGAGGATCTTGTAACACCGGTTATTGCAGATGATCAACAGGACGAAGTGGACCGTCAACAAAGAAATAAATTGGGCGGCATGGTGCTTGTTATGAGTGCTGGTATTATGCTTATGGCTTTGATTCCTAATCCATTGTGGGGCAGGTTATTATTTGTAGTTTGTTCACTAATCATCGGTCTTATAGGCTATTTATTTAAGCGAAGTACTAAAAGTAATACTACTTCAAGTTCAATCTAAAAAAATGGTTGTGGGTCTGAAAAAATCAATACTATTACTTTTGCTACTATTTAGTATAAGTTCTTGTACTAAGCAGATAGTGCGTCTTGAACACGGCATAGACGAATCTGCAGGTGGCGGTTCGGCATACATTATTACAACCCCCTCGGCTACTTATTATTTAGAAAAAGAAGGTGGCGGCTTGTCAAGTATGATTGATAAAGATGGTATAGATTGGGTAGGTTTTCATAATAAGGAAGGTTCGGCACATAAAGGCGAATATCGAGGATTTCCGAATGCCATTCACAAACAAGATGGAAGCTACTTTCACGCCATGAATGCCAAAACGGATCCTTCTATTTCAGAAGTGGAGATAGAATCAGATAATCATGTCAGGATAATTTTTAATTCTGAAAATGGAAAATGGCAGGGGCAATGGGATTTTTACCCAGAACGATGTGATTTTACCATGACAAAAATAAGTGAAGGGTATAAATATTGGGTACAATATGAAGGTGTTCCAGGTGGTGAAATGGATACTACCGATTTTTGGTATGCATCAATTGATAAAAATAGCCACCCAATAAAGGAACCTTTTACGGGCGATTTACCTGCTCCTGAATGGATGGCCTTTGGTGATAAAAACATGCCACGAATGTTGTATATGCTACACCATCAAGATGATAAATTGCCAGATAATTATGTGTTTAGACCTGATATGACAGTTTTGGGTTTTGGTCGTCAAAATGGTGAAACAACAAACAAGTTTCTAAATACAGTTGAAACCTTTTCTATTGGTTTAATTGAGTCAACTGATTATAATGTTCTTCAGCATAGTATAGAACAGGTATTGCATTAAAACATTTATCCAAATAGCTATTTTTATTGATTTATGGTGAATTTTATTAATTAGGAAATTCTCATACTTTCATAATTTAAAAAGGCATTATTTACTTAAACCTTAAATAAGTTAATCTCTATTTGAGAAATTGACAATAATCGCTATTCTACGTAAATTTCTTAGCATATTTTGATTGAAAATAAGTAAAAATACTTAGTTTTGTTTTAAAATACGTAATTATGAAGCATATAATTGTTGTTGGAAACGGAATGGTTGGTTATAAATTTTGTGAAAAGTTTATAGCACAAAACGATGGCAAAGATTTTAAAATCACCGTTTTTGGTGAGGAAAAAAGGCCAGCTTATGATAGAGTTCATTTAAGCGAATTCTTCGGAAATCAAGATGCCAAAGCACTAGAAATGGCACCATCAGAATGGTACGCAGACAACAAAATTGAGTTAATTACAGGAGAGCGAATTATAGCTATTCATCGGGCCTCAAAAAAAATCACAACCACCAAAGAGTTAAATTATAAATACGATTATTTAGTGTTGGCAACTGGTTCTGCACCTTTTGTACCTAATATAAAGGGTATAGAAAAAAAGGGTGTTTTTGTTTACAGAACTATTGAAGATTTGGAAGATATGCTTGCATATGCAGATAAAATTCAAAAAGGTAGGACAGAAACCGTAAAAGCAGCCGTACTTGGTGGTGGTCTTTTAGGGTTAGAAGCAGCTAAAGCTGTTATGGATATGGGTTTAGAGCCTCATGTAGTGGAATTTGCCCCAAAATTAATGCCAAGACAATTAGATACTCGAGCTAGTAAAGTATTACAAGAAAAAATCGAATCTTTAGGAATTCATGTACATTTATCAAAAGCGACCAATCAAATTTTAGGTGAAAAGGCTATTTCAGGAATGGAATTTGGCGAGTATGATAAAATTGATGTTGAAATGCTTGTTGTTTCTGCTGGTATTCGACCTAGAGATGAGTTGGCTAAAACGTGCAGCTTAGAAATGGGAACGCGTGGTGGTATTGTAGTAAATAACAAAATGCAAACCTCTGATTCGGAAATATATGCCATTGGCGAAGTCGCTCTTTATAACCAAATGATATACGGTTTAGTAGCTCCAGGGTATGATATGGCAGATGTAGCGGTTAATCAAATT
>NZ_JBATHX010000297.1:0-13382 GCF_049667265.1 Algibacter sp.
ATGGCCAGAAGAGCCTAACGTATTGTTTGAAGCATTACTAGGTAAATGGGCTCCTGATGGAGTTATGGATGCCGACATATATTTGGCTTTGGTTACCATACATGGTACAATCATGGTTTTCTTTGTACTAACTGCTGGTTTAAGTGGTACGTTTAGTAACTTATTAATTCCATTACAAATTGGGGCTCGGGATATGGCATCAGGATTTCTAAATATGGTTTCATATTGGTTATTCTTTTTATCATGTATAATCATGGTTGCTTCATTATTTGTTGAAGCTGGTCCTGCAGCAGCTGGTTGGACAATTTATCCTCCATTAAGTGCTTTACCAATGGCATCAGGTGGTTCAGGGTTAGGTATGACACTATGGTTAGTATCAATGGCTATTTTTATTGCTTCATCATTATTAGGGTCTTTAAATTATATAGTTACTGTAATTAATTTGAGAACTAAAGGGATGTCAATGACAAGATTGCCTTTAACCATTTGGGCGTTTTTTGTAACTGCTATTATTGGTGTTGTATCATTTCCAGTATTATTATCTGCAGCGTTATTATTAATAATGGATAGAAGTTTTGGAACTTCATTTTTCTTATCAGATATTTTTATTCAAGGTGAAGTATTACATTATCAAGGAGGTTCTCCAGTATTATTCGAACATTTATTTTGGTTTTTAGGTCACCCAGAGGTATATATTGTAATCTTACCAGCAATGGGATTAGTTTCAGAAATTATGGCGTCTAATTCACGTAAACCTATATTTGGTTACCGTGCAATGATTGCTTCTATTTTGGCTATTGCATTCCTATCTACAATAGTTTGGGGTCACCATATGTTTATTTCTGGTATGAATCCATTCTTGGGGTCTGTATTTACATTTACAACCTTATTAATTGCTATTCCATCGGCCGTGAAAGCTTTCAACTGGATAACAACACTCTGGAAGGGTAATTTACAAATGAATCCTGCCATGTTATTTTCTATTGGATTTGTTTCAACATTTATAACGGGCGGTTTAACAGGAATTATTTTAGGAGATAGTGCTTTAGATATTAACGTACACGATACTTATTTTGTAATTGCTCACTTTCACTTAGTGATGGGTATATCAGCATTGTATGGTATGTTCGCCGGTATTTATCATTGGTATCCAAAAATGTTTGGTCGTATGTTGAATAAAAATCTTGGGTATATCCACTTTTGGATAACCGCGGTATGTGCTTATGGTGTATTCTTCCCAATGCATTTTATTGGTATGGCTGGTTTACCACGTCGTTATTATACAAATAGTAATTTTCCTTTATTTGATGATTTGGCCAATGTGAATGTTATCATTACCCTATTTGCTATAGTTGGTGGTGTGGTTCAAATTGTCTATTTATATAATTTCTTTATCAGTATTTTCTATGGCAAAAAGGCAGTTCAGAATCCTTGGAGATCGACTACTTTAGAGTGGACAGCGCCTGTAGAACATATGCATGGTAACTGGCCAGGAGAGATTCCTCATGTTTACCGTTGGTCTTATGATTATAGTAAACCTGGTCATGAGGAAGATTTTGTTCCTCAAAATATACCTTTAAAGGACGGAGAGGAAGAACTTCAGCATTAAAATAGCATATTAAAAATCTTACATATTAAAGCTCGCCTGTAAATGGTGGGCTTTTTACGTTTAAATGCGTATTTTTTCGATAAAAAGTAAAATTTTTTAAAATAATTCGATGAAATACAAAAAAATCAGTTAAATTGCGCTACGAAATATATTTGAAATTTTGATTTCAACACTATTAATAACCAGATTATAATTTTTCAATTATGAAAACCAAACCGAATCTAAAAAATGCTTTTACCTACGCGTTTTTTTATGTCATGTTATTTGGGATGTCTTATTCAGGATTTTCTCAATGTCCGACAGTTACAAATCCAACCCCGCCGCCAATATGCGATGCTGCTGGATTAGACTATCAAACTTTAACATCCTTATTAGTAAGTGATGGAGTCATTATTGATAATGGAGCAACCATTGTATATTACAAGGCTTTAGTTGGTGGAACTCAAATAGATAATGATGCCTTAGTTAAAGAAGGACTTATTTATGTAGATGATAATAATAGCGGAGTTGATTGTTCGCCAAGACAAGAATTAAGTATTTCTTTCACAGTTCCCGCTACTAATAGTGAATTTGAGGAGTTTTATTGTAGTGATGAAAACCCAACAGTACAAACTTTTATTGACGACGCTTTGATATCATTTATTCCAAGTGGAGGCTTAGTAACAGTTTATAACGATTTTGGCACAAACGATATAGCTTCACCAACACAGGCAATTACTTCAACTACAGCATTTGAAATTGTATTTGAGGATGCTGGCGGTTGTAAAAGTCAATTAGAAGATGGTTTAGCAATTTATATTGAGAAACCAGATGCACCAGTTTTAATATCACCTCAATCGTTTTGTAATGCTGGTGGAAATGTCTTTACTATTGCCGATTTGGATATTGGCACAGCTACCAATATAGAATGGTTTAATAATCCAGAGGCAAGTGGTTCAAAACTTTCTTTAACAACCGTAATTGATGATGGAGATGTTTTATATGCTTTAGTTTCTACCTCCCCTTTTCCTTGTGATAGTGAAACAACTCGAGTAGAAGTTATTATTGACGAACCTTTTGATCCTGGTACTCCAGGTAATGATGAGTTTTGTGATGACAGTATACCAGTTGGTGACATAGATATGTTTCCCTATTTAGGAGGATTGCCTGATACAAATGGAACATGGTCTGGTCCAACAACAATAACAGCAAACCCACAGGGAACGACAAATATTTCTACTCTTGTAGCTGGAGCACATACCTATATTTATACTGTGCCAAGTAATGGAACATGTCCAGAAGGTACTTCAACCGTAACAATTACAATTTATGAAACGTACACTTCAGGAACAGCATTAAGTCCAGCCTCATTTTGTGAAGCAGGTTTACCCTCAGCTTTTGATTTATTTACATTATTAGAAAATCATGACCCAGATGGACAATGGACGGAAGGAACTACAAGTGGTGGAACGGTAATAGCAGATCCTATGAATTTAGATCTAACAAGTTACACACCTGCAACATATAATTTCACATATACTCAAAATGTATTACCAAACCCGTGCCCGGAAGAATCTACAACGGTTCAAGTTATTGTGCTTCAAGATCCTCATGCAGGAAATGCTTTAAATGCAGTTTTTTGTGAGAATGAATTAGTTTCAAATTATAATTTATTTGATGCTTTAGATAACACTCAGGATAATAATAGTGGTACTTGGACAGATTCAAGTAATACTACCATTTCAAATCCAATAGATATTACTTCGTTCACAGTAGCTGGAAGTCCATATATCTTCAATTATACAATTGATAATGGAACATGTTTAGATACTGAAGCTATTACAATAACTATTGAACCTGCTCCAGAATCTGGAACAGCAAATACACCTGTTGAGTTTTGCGAAGGTTCAGCCCCAGCAAGTTTTGATTTATACAGCTTAATAGACGGAGAAAGTGGAACAGGAACATGGACAAATAATACGACATCGGCCATAGTAACAGATCCTAGTAATTTAGATATATCTAGCTATACAGATGGGACTTATGATTTTACATTTGATATTGATCCTATAGTTTCATGTGATGATGTTGATGTGGTAGTAAGTATTATTATCAACCCTTTACCAAATACAGGAACAGCAGATAATCAAACGTTTTGTGAAAATAACCCAGCATTAAATAATACAAGCTTTGATTTGTTTTCATTGTTACTTGGTTCTGTTGATTCAGGAGGTCAATGGTATACAGGTGCAGATAATTCAGGAACAGCAATTACTAATATTATCGATCTGTCAGTATTAGGCACAGGGAATAATCAATATACTTATGAAGTTATAGATTCAAACACGTGTAGCAATGCAACAACGGTAGCTATTCTCATAGAACCTGCTCCAGAATCTGGAACAGCAAATACACCAGTTGAATTTTGTTTAGCAGAAATAACCACAGGACAAACTTATAATTTATTTGATTTATTAGAAGGCGAAGATCAAACAGGAACATGGAGCGACGATGATGCTTCATTAGCTTTAAGTACTAATATAGTAACACTTGACGGTCTTTCTGCAAGAACTTATAATTTCACTTATGATGTTGATGCTATTGACGGTTGTGATGATGTAAATGTAACAGTAAGCATAATTGTTAACGATACACCAGCACCTACGGCAGATACACCTCAAGAATTTTGTGATACTGCTACAGTAGCTAATTTAGTTGCAACAGGAACAACCATTCAATGGTATGATGCAGATACTGGAGGTAATCTTCTAGACGATACTACCGCTTTAGTGGATGCTCAAATCTATTATGCAACTCAAACGGATGCCACTACAGGTTGTGAATCTTCTGTAAGAACAGCGGTAACTGCAACTATCTATCAAACACCTGATGCAGGCGGTCCAAATGCAACTCCAATTGTAGCATGTAATGATTCAACAATTGATTTAACTGCAGGTTTAGACGGCACTCAAGATGCTGGCGGTACTTGGTACGAAGGTTTAGATAATACCGGAACTGTAATAGCAGACCCAACTATGTACGATGTTACAGGGTTTATTGGAGGAAATTATGAATTTACTTATTATATCGTAGCCTCAGCGCCTTGTGTTGATGATAGCGAAACAATAACAGTTACTATAGAAGAACCATTAAATGCGGGTTCAAATATTAATCCTACTTTAGATATATGTAGTAATGAAGGTACAACAGATTTATTCACATTATTAGGAGGAGCCGATGCAGGTGGAACTTGGTCTCCGGCCATGTCTAGTACAACGGGGGTTTTTGATCCGTTAGTAGATGCAGATGGAACCTATACTTATACATTAACAAATAGTTGTGGAACATTCACAAATCAAGTAGAAGTAACCGTAACTCTTGCACCAAATGCGGGTTCAGATAATACGCTTGCAATTTGTGTAGGTGATGATCCAATTGATTTATTCACCTTATTAGGAGCTGATGCTCAAAGTGGTGGTGTTTGGACACCAACCTTAACAAGTACCACAGGAGTTTTTGATCCTGCGGTCGATACATCAGGAACTTATACTTATACCGTAACTGCTGTGGCACCATGTGCACCAGATTCTACGTCCGATATTGTTGTAACAGTAAGCGATACGCCAGCAGTAATTGTTTTAGATCCAGATCCTGAATTTTGTTTAGCAAACAATCCAACTGTTGAAGACTTATCAATTAGTATTCGTCCATCAGGAACAGTTAATTGGTATGAAGATGCCGCTTTAACTATTCCAGCATTACTTACGGATGATTTAGTTGATGGTGAAGGTTATTACGCAACTCAAACTAGTGGTGCATGTGAATCATCCATGGCAGTTCAAATTAATGTTACTGTTAATGATACGCCAACACCAACTATAATCGATTCAACAATTGAATATTGTATTAATGATGATCCAACTATTAGGACATTGTCTGATAATATAATGGAGTATGATAATACATCAGATAATCTAAGATGGTACGACACACCAACTGGTGGTTCGGCTTTTTCAGAAGATGACTTACTAACTAATATTACCTATTACGTGGCATTGGTTGACCCAGTTACAGGTTGTGAGAGTAGTGTGCGATTAGAGGTTATACCAGATTTAACAGCCTGTGGAAAATTGATAATTCCAGATGGCTTCTCGCCAAACGGAGATGGTGTTAATGATACTTTCGATGTTGATAATCTAGCCATTTTATTTCCAAATTTTGAAATGGAGATTTATAATAGAAATGGAAACATTGTATACAAAGGAAATGCGAACTCACCAAGATTTGACGGAACTTCCAATCAAGGAAGAGTCATTTCAAAAGGCGATTTGCCAGTAGGTGTTTACTTTTACATTTTCAACTTTAATGATGGAGAAAATAAACCAGAACAAGGAAGCTTATACTTAAGTAGATAATTTATAGATAAAGCAAAATTTAAGAACATGAAAAATTTAAATATATATCATAAAATAGCTGCTTTGTTAAGTATAATCATACTGTCTTATCAAAGTAACGCGCAGCAAGATCCTCAATTCACTCAATACATGTACAACATGAGTGTTATAAACCCAGCCTATGCAACTGCAGAAGAAGGGATATTAAATTTAGGAGGACTTTACAGAACACAATGGGTTGGCTTAGAAGGTGCACCAAAAACAGGAAGCTTTTTTGCTCACACACCTATTAACGAAAAAATCGAAATGGGACTCTCGTTCACCAATGATAATATTGGTGATGTTGTAAACGAAAATAATATTTATGCAGATTTCGCATATGTATTGCCAGTAGGGATAGAAAGTAAAATATCATTTGGTGTTAAAGCCGGTGTAACACTTTTTGATACCAATTTTAATGGATTTCAATTACAATCAGGTGGCACAAGCACAGATCAAGCTTTTGATGAAAACATTAGTAAAGCCTTTCCTAATTTAGGAATTGGTGCTTTCTTTTTTACCGATACCTATTATTTAGGATTATCGGCACCAAATATGTTGTCTACAAAACACCTTGAAAATGAAAACGGTATTAAAGCAACGGGTATTCAAAATGTGCATTATTTCTTAACAGGTGGATATGTTTTCGACATTGATAAGGATATAAAACTCAAGCCTGCTTTTATGGCAAGAGGTGTAAAAGGTGCTCCGTTAGCGTTAGATATTACGGCGAATGTGTTGATTAATGAAAAACTAGAAGCTGGTTTAGGGTATCGTTTAGGCGATGCTATGAGTGCTTTAATTAATTTCAGAATTACTCCAGAACTGAGAGTTGGTTATGCTTACGATTATACAACTACTAACTTAGGAGATTACAATTCTGGATCGCACGAAATATGCATTTTGTTTGACGTTGATTTATTCGGATTTAAAAGCGGATATGATCGTTCGCCAAGATTCTTCTAACATTTAATACAAGGAAAACATGAAAAAATATACATACATACTTGCAGGCCTTTTATTAGTTAGCGGACTGGCCCATGCACAAAAGAAAAATTTAAAGCGTGTAAACAAGCTTTTTGAAATTAGAGCTTATAAAGATGCTGCAGAAATTTACGAAACTAAGGAGCGTAACCAAGAAGTGCTTCAAAATTTAGCGGATAGTTATTATTACAATACCAGTCTTCAAAAAGCAATTAAAACCTACAGAGAGTTATTTGTAGAATATGGCGATTCTATTGATATTGATTATCATTTTAGATTTGCTCAGGCTTT
This sequence comes from Algibacter sp., assembly GCF_049667265.1. Classification (GTDB taxonomy): domain Bacteria; phylum Bacteroidota; class Bacteroidia; order Flavobacteriales; family Flavobacteriaceae; genus Algibacter_B. Next base: position 7,297 of record NZ_JBATHX010000297.1, read on the forward strand.
AAAAGGCGTTAAAGAATATAAAGATGCCGATAAGCATTTAAGTATGTACTATAACACGCCAATTAATACCCTTGCTTTTATAGAACAAACCGATAAAACTACGCCGCACAATTTCAAATTGAGGCAAATTGAAAACAAAAATTCTAGTAGCGATTTTGGCTTGACTTTTTACGGCGATGATAAAGTAGCTTTTGCATCTGGAAGAAATTCTGAAAACCCGCAATATGCTTGGAATAATTTACCGTATTTAGATTTGTATAGCGCATCTATTACAAGCCAAAATGTTTTAGAAAATATTCAACCATTTTCTGAAGCTATCAATACAAGTTCGCATGAAAGTAGTGCTGTTTTTACAAAAGATGGTAAAACCATGTATTTTAATAGAACTAATACAACACGCAAAAAAACAGACGAAGAACGCATCGCACACATCAAAATTTATAAGGCGGAATTGGTAGATAGTGTATGGACAAATGTTACGCCATTACCATTTACTTCAGATTCGTATAGTACCGAACATCCAGCGTTAAGCAAGGATGAAAAAACTCTTTATTTTGCTAGTGATATGCCAGGAACCTTTGGAAGTTTTGATATTTACAGAGTTTCAATAAACGATGATGGTACCTACGGAGAACCGGAAAATTTAGGTGAAACTATAAATACTAAACACAGAGAGCAATTCCCATTCATTAGCGAGTATAATGTATTGTATTTCTCTTCAATTGGTCATCTTGGTTATGGCGGATTAGATGTGTTTCGAAGTAATATGGTTAACGATTCATTTGATAGTCCTGTAAATTTAGGAAGCACCATAAATAGTAATCTAGACGATTTTGCATATGTGATTAGAGAGAAGACTAATAAAGGTTATGTATCATCAAACCGAACTGGCTATGATAGATTATTTGGTTTTGCAAGAGAAAAAAATCCTTTAACAATTTATCAAGTGGAAGGTATTGTGCAAGACTTAAACAGTAAAAACATTCTTCCAGGATCTTTAGTAACATTATTTGATGAATCTGATAGGGTAATTCAAGACACCATTGTTGGTGATGATGCATACTATATTTTCAAAATAGAACCAAATCAAAAGTATAAGGTACGCGGTACTCGAAAAGCATACATTCCTCAAGATGTTGAGTTCTCAACAGATAGTAAGGGGAAAGTGCAACATGATATTTACTTGTCTTTAGAGTCTTTTGCTGATGCTGAAGAGCGTATTAAAGAAAAAGATAAAGGTGCTGAGCAAGTTGTTCAGGTTGAATTAGATAAAATTTTCTTTGATTTTGATGAAGCTATTATTCGTGAAGATGCGGCAACTACCTTAAATGTATTAGTCGATATAATGAATAAATATCCAACAATGGAAATTGAAGTATCTGCACATACAGATGCACGCGGACCAGATGAATACAACTTAAATTTATCAAAAAAACGTGCTGCTTCAACACTTGAATATTTAGTGAGTCAAGGCATTGAGAGAAACCGATTAAGAAGTATCGGTTACGGCGAAATGCAACCACTTAACGAGTGTGTTAAAGAAGGTATTTGTGATGATCGAGAATATGATATTAACAGACGTTGTGAATTTACAATATTGAAATAACCAACCTAATAATCACCAACCAATTATTTAAAAAGCCTTTCCAATTCGGAAAGGCTTTTTGTTTATATTTGCTTGTGCTGAACTTGTTTCAGTATTTTGTCATTCCTGCGAAGGCAGGAATCCACTTTTTTATATTATTCAAATTGAACCAAAATGTCACCCTGAGCATTACTGAAATGAAAATATATTTTCATTGAAAGTACGAAGCGAAGCTTTAAAGAAGGGCTTATAATCATGAACGAAAACCTAGATCCAACAGACGACAATTTTTCACCAGAAGAATTAGATGTAGAAAGAAAATTAAGACCCTTGTCCTTTGACGATTTCACAGGTCAAGATCAAGTGTTGGAAAACCTTCAAATTTTTGTTCAAGCGGCCAATTTAAGAAGCGAAGCTTTAGATCACACCTTATTTCATGGCCCTCCTGGCTTAGGAAAAACAACCTTAGCACATATTTTAGCCAATGAATTAGAAGTTGGTATAAAAGTAACATCAGGTCCCGTTTTAGATAAACCTGGCGATTTAGCTGGTTTACTTACCAATCTTGAAGAACGCGATGTTTTGTTTATTGATGAAATCCATCGATTAAGTCCCATTGTTGAAGAGTATTTATATTCAGCCATGGAAGATTATAAAATCGATATCATGATTGAAACCGGTCCAAACGCAAGAACAGTTCAAATCAACTTAAATCCTTTTACATTAATTGGAGCAACTACACGGTCAGGATTGTTAACCTCACCAATGCGTGCGCGATTTGGTATTCAAAGCAGACTTCAATATTATAATACAGATTTACTAACCACTATTGTTCAAAGAAGCGCCACTATTTTAGATGTTCCAACCTCTATGGAAGCTGCCATTGAAATAGCTGGAAGAAGCCGTGGAACACCAAGGATAGCAAATGCATTGTTACGTCGTGTTCGAGATTTTGCGCAAATAAAAGGCAACGGAAATATTGATATTAAAATTGCCAAATATGCCCTTGAAGCATTAAATGTTGATGCCCATGGTTTGGATGAAATGGATAATAAAATTTTAACCACCATCATTGATAAATTTAAAGGTGGTCCCGTTGGTATTACTACTATTGCAACAGCAGTAAGTGAAAGCCCTGAAACTATCGAGGAAGTTTACGAGCCGTTTTTAATTCAGCAAGGTTTTATTATGCGAACACCTCGTGGTCGTGAAGTTACTGAGCAAGCCTATAAACACTTAGGGAAAGTTAAGGGATCAACACAAGGAGGTCTGTTTTAAAATTGATAAGTAGTGTCAGACTGAGCGTAGTCGAAGTCCAATTAAGAAAGTGAAAAACATATCAAAATACACACAACTCATTAAAACCGAAGCAAAACGCCTCGGTTTTTTGTCTTGTGGAATCAGTAAAGCGCAATTTTTAGAAGAAGAAGCACCCCGATTAGAGAAGTGGTTAAACAATAACATGCATGGGCAAATGCAATACATGGAAAACCATTTTGATAAACGGTTAGACCCAACAAAACTAGTTGAAGATTCAAAAAGTGTTGTGTCTTTATTACTCAATTATTTTCCTTCTGAAGTACAAAATCAAAACAGTTTTAAGCTTTCGAAATACGCCTATGGGACAGATTATCATTTCGTAATTAAAGACAAGCTCAAATCGCTTTTACATTTTATTCAAGACGAAATTGGGGAGGTTCATGGTCGTGCTTTTGTTGATTCTGCACCGGTTTTAGACAAAGCTTGGGCGGCAAAAAGTGGTCTTGGTTGGATTGGTAAACACAGTAATTTGCTCACCCAACAAGTTGGTTCTTTCTATTTTATAGCTGAATTAATTATCGATTTAGACTTAGAGTATGATTCGGTAACAACAGACCATTGTGGTTCTTGTACAGCTTGCATTGATGCGTGCCCAACTGAAGCCATTACAGAGCCTTATGTGGTTGATGGCAGCAAATGTATTTCCTATTTTACCATAGAATTAAAAGAAAATATTCCAACAGAATTTAAAGGAAAAATGGACGATTGGATGTTTGGTTGTGATGTCTGTCAAGATGTTTGCCCATGGAACCGATTTTCAAAATCACATAGTGAACCGTTGTTTAATCCGCATCCCGAATTGTTATCCTTTACAAAAAAAGATTGGGAGGAAATTACAGAAGATACTTTTAAAAAAGTGTTTAAAAATTCAGCTGTAAAACGCACCAAATTTTCAGGGTTAAAAAGAAACATTGATTTTTTGAAAGATTAGCAATAGTTGGTAAATTCTGATTATACATAGTTTCTTTAGTGCTCTATTTGAAAGTGAATCAATGGATTGTAAAATGGAAATTGAATGTTAGAATTAGAACGATTTAGACCCAAAAAATAAATCCTAGCAAATTAATTAAAAAATAGTTATATTGAGAATGGTGAAACAACATAGAGAATTATTGTTTTTTCTAAAAGAACATTTTATTATTAATAGCAAATGAGATTAGCAACCATATTAAAAACAGAAGATTTTGATATTCAGAAAAAAATAATTTCTGAAATTAGAGATATAATAAATTATAAAAATTTAGAACCAGGAGATAGGCTTCCTTCAGAAAGGATGCTTGCAGAAAAATTGGAGGTTTCTAGAGGTAGTTTAAGAGTAGCCATCCAAAAACTGGAATTTTATGGTGTTTTAGAATCCATTCCTCAAAGCGGAACGTTTGTAACTAATATTGGTGTTACTGCTATAAATGGGATAATAAAAAACCTATTAAGACTTGAAGATCCAGATTTTAAATCTTTGGTAGAAACTAGAATTTTATTAGAATTAAAAACTGCCAGCTTAGCAGCCTTAAGACGAACAGATGAAGATTTAGAAGAAATGAGTGTCGCCTTGCAAGCATACAAAACCAAAGTGCTAAAAAATGAAAATGCCGTACAAGAAGATTTACTTTTTCATTTGGCAATTGCTAAAGCAAGTAGGAATAGTTCCATGAATAGTCTTATGCTCATGATAACGCCTGGAATTATTACAAATTTTGAAAGATATCATGTCTGTGACGATGGTTTATCACTAAGAGGAATAAATGAGCATCAAGAAATTTTTGAAGCCATTAAAAGTCAGAATTCAAAATTAGCAAGAGAAAAAATGAAACGACATTTTAAAGTGCTTTATCAATATTGCTATAATTTAAAATAACAATTTTTCTTGTTATTTATTCCCTAATACTTCCCATTTTTTTCAAATCTAAATATCCATTCGTCTGCACTTGTTTTGGAGAATCTGAAAAAAATTTAAAAATTAAACTTTTAGCTTCTAAGTGTGCTTTAAAATTATTTTTCTTTCAGCTTAAAAAGAAATATCAAATTTTTAAAAGAATAGGAGTTTCCTTATTAGGATTGTTATATTTGCTAGACTATAAATTTAGTCCATTATGAGCGAAGAAAGCAAACGAAGAGAGGCCCTTATATACCACGCAAAACCAACTCCTGGTAAAATTAAAGTGGTTCCCACTAAAAAATATGCAAGTCAAAGAGATTTATCTTTAGCCTATTCACCGGGTGTTGCAGCGCCCTGTTTAGAAATTGAAAAAGATAAAGAAAACGCCTATCGATATACTTCTAAAGGGAATTTAGTTGCGGTAATATCTAACGGTACTGCCGTTTTAGGATTGGGAAATATTGGTCCTGAAGCCTCAAAACCTGTTATGGAAGGTAAAGGTTTATTATTCAAAATTTTTGCAGATATTGATGTATTTGATATTGAGGTAGATACCGAAAATGTTGAAGAATTTATTCAAACTGTAAAAATGATAGCTCCTACTTTTGGAGGGATAAATCTTGAAGATATTAAAGCACCCGAAGCTTTCGAGATTGAAAGACGGTTAAAAGAAGAACTGGATATTCCAGTAATGCACGATGACCAACACGGAACTGCTATTATTTCGGCAGCAGCCTTAATAAATGCCGTTGAACTTTCTGAAAAGAAATTAAAAGACGTAAAAATTGTTATTAGTGGTGCAGGTGCAGCAGCCATTTCATGCTCGCGTTTATACCAAGCTTGCGGAGCCAGTCGTGAAAACATGGTCATGCTTGATAGTAAAGGCGTTATTAGAGATGATAGAGAAAACTTGTCTGCTGAAAAAGCCGAATTTGCCACCCATAGAAAAATAGATACACTTGATGAAGCCATGATAGATGCCGATGTGTTTATTGGACTTTCAATGGCCGATCTGGTAAGTCCAGAAATGCTTTTGGTAATGGCTAAAAACCCCATAGTTTTTGCTATGGCAAATCCAGATCCAGAGATTAAGTATGATTTAGCGGTTGCTACTCGAAAAGATATTATTATGGCAACTGGTCGTTCTGACCATCCTAATCAAGTTAATAATGTTTTAGGATTTCCATTTATTTTTAGAGGTGCTTTAGATGTGCGCGCTACCAAAATTAACGAAGCCATGAAAATGGCAGCCGTAAAAGCATTGGCTAGATTAGCCAAAGAACCTGTTCCTGAACAAGTAAATAT
>NZ_JBATHX010000298.1:0-4776 GCF_049667265.1 Algibacter sp.
CCCATTTTCATGCAACCATGATGCTGTTACGGCATCTTTTGCAGTATACAAACCTTGTTGATTTAAACTAATTCCATTTGCATTTGTAATATTTCCCAGAAAGTAGGTGAATAAATCAAGACCATGACTTGCTAAATCGTCAAAATAGCCTGCAGGTGCCACATTTACATCCGTTCGCCAGTTTTGAGTTTTTGAAATATCAATAGTGCTGGCTGGTTTACTTAAATGCCAATTAATGTGTCTTATTTCACCAATTTCATGATTATCTAACCATTGCTTAACTTTTAAAAACCGAGGAAGTGAGCGTCTATAATATGCTACAAACAAAGGAATATCCTTTTCTTCAAAGGCCTTTTGAATTTCTAAACTTTCAGCATAACTAGGAGACAATGGCTTTTCAATACAGCAAGGTTTACCTGCTTTTGCGATTTTTAAGGCAAATTCTTTATGGGTGTCTGGAGGCGTAGCAATATATACAGCGTCAATATTTGGATCATTTATTAAGGCATCTGCATTGGTATATGTTTTTTCTATGTTATGACGTTTTGCATAATCATTCAATTTTTCAATATCGCGACGCATAACGGCTACAACTTTAAAACCGTCTGTTTGCTGGTAAGCCGGACCACTTTTAACTTCCGTAACACTTCCGCAACCTATAAACCCCCAATTCATATTTATAAACATTTTGAAATTAAAAAAGAGAACCGTTTAGCTCTCTTTTTTTTAAATATAATTTGATTTATTCTGCGCTTTCTTCCATGGTATGATACACGTTTTGTACATCATCATCTTCTTCAAGCTTTTCAAGAAGTTTTTCAACATCTTCCGCTTGTTCTGCTGATATTTGTTTTGTAACTTGGGGTATACGCTCAAAGCCAGAAGATAAAATTTCAATGTCTCTAGATTCTAATTCTGCTTGAATGGCGCCAAAGCTTTCAAAAGGAGCGTAAATTAAAATACCGTCATCATCCGCAAAAACCTCCTCAGCACCAAAATCAATAAATTCCAATTCTAATTCTTCAGGATCTAATCCTTCAGCATCTATTCTAAAATTACAAGTATGATCGAACATAAAAACCACAGAACCTGATGTGCCCAAACTACCGTCGCATTTATTAAAATAACTACGAACGTTGGCTACCGTTCTTGTATTATTATCGGTTGCAGTTTCCACTAAAATAGCGATTCCGTGTGGTGCATAGCCTTCAAAAATAACTTCCTTATAATCCCCTTGACCTTTTTCGCTTGCTTTCTTTATGGCACGTTCAACATTGTCCTTTGGCATGTTCACAGACTTTGCATTCTGTATTACTGCTCTTAAACGCGAGTTGCTATCTGGATCTGGGCCGCCTTCTTTAACAGCCATTACAATGTCTTTACCTATTCGAGTAAATGCTTTGCTCATGGCAGACCAGCGTTTCATTTTTCTTGCTTTTCTAAATTCGAAAGCTCTTCCCATAATTATATCTTGTCATTCCTGCGAAGGCAGGAATCTTATTAAATTAAACTAAATCTAGATTATTTGTACAAAGTTAAAAACCTACGGCTTAATTGCAAATTATTCCTCATCAGGTTCAACAATATTTTCAATGGCTTCAGCCAACTTAAAATCTTTAAGGGTAACGCCTCCGGCATCGTGTGTTGATAAAGAAATAGTTAATACATTATAAACATTACTCCAATTTGGATGATGATTTAAGGCTTCACACTCAAAAGCAATTCTGCTCATTGCACTAAAGCAATCCTTAAAGTTTTCGAATTCAAATTCACCATGAATGGCATTATCAAAATAGTCCCAATCTGGAAAACGAAGTAATCGTTTTTCTATGTCTTCATCTGAAAGTTTATTCATAAAATTATATTTTATTTTGAATTACAATTTAATGATTTCAAAAATGAGAATCAATTAAATTTTTAAATCTGTTAATATTTCTTGGCTTTCAATTTGAAGGTGTTTTGGTAGTTTATTGAATTTTGATAAAACAGCCAAATACCTGTCATCATTTGTAGTGTAAACGCGCTTATATAGTGGTTTATTTTTCAATTCTAAAGATTCAATAATTTCTTTAATAAAATCTTCATGATGTACTAAATCATTACTTCCTAAATGAAAAATGCCATGTTTATTTCTGTTAATAATATAATGAATTTGTTGTGTTACTTTTGAATCTGTTGTAACATTCATAATAAGATTTGGAAACACTTCAATGGGTTCATTTTCATTTATAAATTGAATAATTTCCTGCACTCTAGGTGACTTCGAGCCAAAAACCATAGGAAGTCTTAAAATGGCCACTTGTTGTTTCGGCAAACGTAATAACATGTTTTCAATTTTAATTTTGAAATGGCCATAAATGCTATTACTATAGGTTTTATCTTGTTCGTAACTAGGATATTTTATATAGGCGTCAAATACATTTGCAGACGACATGAATATAATTTTTATTTTATGTGAAAATATATATTCTGTTAAATGTTGATGTACTAAAACTTGCTTTGAAAAATCGCCACGTAAGGAAGAAATAATAATGGTAGGTTTTACGATATCTAGAATTTCATAAATATCATCTTCCTCAATGTTGTATTGAAAAAACTGATGGTTCTTTTCATATTGTTTGTTCGATGTGTTATAAGTGCCAAAGGTTCTAAAATAGGGGTAAAGCTCCTTGTAAATGGCATTTCCTAAAAACCCACTTGCTCCTAAAATTAGAATTCTATGTTTATCACTTCGTTTTATCATACGTCATAAATCAAACTACAAATTGAAAATATTCTAGAAAATGGATAGTTTCGTTTTGGTTGTAAATTGTTCTAAGGCGAGCATTCCAAGTTTTGAATTCCCTTTAACATTTAACCCTGGTGACCAAGTTGAAATTACAAAATGATCGGGAAGAAGTGCCACAATACCACCGCCAACGCCACTTTTTCCTGGCAGACCAACCTCGAAAGCAAACTCTCCAGCTTCATCATAAAACCCACAAGTGAGCATTAACGCATTAACCCGTTTAACTTGACTACCGGTTAGGTGCAGTTTATTTTGTAAACATTTTCCATTATTTGCAAATAAGTAAAAAACACTAGATAATTGGCTACAACTCATTTCAATGGAGCATTGGTAAAAATAGAAGTCTAAAACTTTATCAACAGGATTGTTTAAGTTTTTATAAGATTTTAAAAGGTTAGCAGCAGCGAAATTTTTAAAACCTGTTGATTGTTCTGAATGCGCAACATCTATATTAAAATTAATAGATGCATCACCTGATAGTTCTCTAACATAATTTAAAAAATCTTCTTTTGGGTTTTCTAAATTTGAAACCAAAATATCTGCAATAACGATAGCTCCCGAATTGATAAATGGATTTCTAGGAATCCCATTATTAATTTCTAATAATGCCAATTGATTAAACGGATGCCCAGATGGCTCTACATCAATGCGATCCCAAACAGATTCCCCAATAAGCGATATAGCTTTTGATAATGCTAAAACTTTAGAAATACTTTGGATAGAAAAGAGTTTATTGAAATCTCCAACACCATAACATTTGCCATTGGAAGTTCTTAAATGAATCGCGAAATTATTTTTATCAATATGCGCTAGTTCTGGAATGTAGGTTGCCACGATTCCTTTATCAGAAGCTTGTTTAGCATCTTGATAAATGCTTTCTAAAATGGCTTGAAAATCTGGCATTTTAGTTTTTGTAAAATGGTAATTTAACAACAGTAGCAGGAATAGCGTTCTTCCTAATTTGAATGTTTATTTTACTGTTGACATCAGCAAAAACGGTTGGCACATAACCCAACCCGATACCTTTTCCTAAGGAAGGACTCATGGTTCCTGAGGTTACCACCCCAATTTTTTTACCGCTTCCATCAACAATATCATAACCTTGGCGTGGTATGCCGCGTTCGTCTAATTCAAATGCTACCAGTTTACGTTCAGAACCTCTTTCTTTTTCAGCTTTTAAAGCTACCGAATTTGTAAAGTCTTTTGTGAATTTTGTTATCCACGCTAATCCTGCTTCAATTGGTGAGGTAGTATCATCAATGTCATTTCCGTACAAACAATACCCCATTTCTAAACGCAATGTATCACGAGCTGCAAGTCCGATTGGTTTTATTCCATAATTGGCTCCGGCTTCAAGAACTTTATCCCAAACCTGTTTTACTTCGCTATTTTTACAATAAATTTCAAAACCGCCACTTCCTGTATATCCAGTAGCCGAAATAATAACGTGCTCAATACCTGCAAAATCGCCAACAATAAAATTGTAGAATTTAATAGCTGATAAATCATGACTTGTAATACTTTGCATAGCTTCAATAGCCTTTGGCCCTTGAATGGCGAGTAGAGAATAGGTTTCACTTAAATCGCGCATGGTTGCCCCGACGTCATTTTTAGAGCTTATCCAGTTCCAATCTTTTTCTATATTACTGGCGTTTACAACTAATAAGTACGTTTCTTCTTTAACTTTATAAATAATTAAATCGTCAACAATGCCGCCGTCATCATTTGGTAAACAGCTATATTGTGCCTTTCCAACAGTTAATTTTGATGCATCGTTACTCGATACTTTCTGAATTAACTCTAATGCATGTTCGCCTTCAATTAAAAACTCACCCATATGCGATACATCAAACACACCAACGGCATTTCGCACCGTTTCATGTTCTGCATTTACACCTTCATATTGAACCGGCATATTGAATCCTGCAAAAGGAACTAATTTTGCACCGAGTGCTTTGTGAGTTTCTGTTAAGGCTGTGTTTTTCATT
>NZ_JBATHX010000299.1:0-2484 GCF_049667265.1 Algibacter sp.
TAAAATGCTATAACAATGAAGATGATATCGGCAAAAATAACGCCTAAATCGAATATTAATGCACTTCTAAAACCCTTGGTTGCACTAGTTTCTAAAAGCACGAAAAACACCGGCCCTATAGTAAAAGCGAGTATTATTCCAAAAGGAATGGCTGTTAAAATATCATCAAACATAAACTATGCGAAAGGTTTCATACAAAGTAAAGAAATATTTTAAAACTATGCAGTTACTTACTTATCGATTTAAAAATAAATAAAGAATTTTCATATTAAGCTTTAGGCTCAAAATCAAAATTCTTTATTTAGATTCCCGCCTTCACGGGAATGACAATTTCAACGGAAACCTCTACGTATTGCGTAGAGGAATTCTTTTCGATTAAACAAAAAAAGAGCGGAGTTAAAAAACTCCGCTCTTAAATACATACTAAATAAATTAACTAGTTTTTTACAAGTTTTGTGCTATAAATACCTGTTGCTGTTTTAATTTGTGCAAAGTATAATCCTGTTTTTAAACTAGAACCATCAATTACCGTTTCAGTATTATTAGGTGATAATGACAATACATTTTTACCTAACACATCATAAACTTGTATAGATGACATTTCAACATTTTGTGTTTTAACCATCCAACTACTTTGTGATGGGTTAGGGTAAAGGCTAAATCCTGCAAGTTTAAAATCTTGTACACTTAAAGATGTTGCTCCAAGAGCTATATTATCTACAATATAAGTACCTGAAAGACCAGCAGTCCCTTGACCTGATGTACCTCCAGTACCTGATTGAACACCAAAATCTCCAACATCAATGAAAATATGAAGTCGTTCTCTTGGATCCGTAATACCTGCTTGAAAATCTAAGGCTACATCAACTGGATCCTGACCAGTCGTTATAAAATTCATTTCAATAGCACCACCACCACCTTGGAAACTAATACCATGTTGGTGTACTTCTCCAACCGCGGCTGTTGTTGACTGAAATGTAAATCTTAATGTATTATTTGCATCATCAGAAAGATCAATTGGTGTAGTAAATACAACTTGCGCAGAATCCCAGTCAGCTACTCCCCCAACAAGTTGCAGCACATCATTTGAACCAGAACCATCATCTATAACAGAAAGCCCAACCTCATCGCCTGCACTAGTAAACGGTTGACTTGTTTCAAAATCAAATGGTAATGCTATTGGAAAACCAAATGATACGGTGTATGTTTTAGTAGTTGTACCATCTCCAGCTGTAACCACTACAGTCGTACTACCTGGTAAAGATGCGGCAGGAGTAATAACAGCATTTGCTGCAGCATCATTTGGAGTTGCCGTAACCGTTGGAACTATTGTTGTTCCATTAGGAACAGCATAAGTATAACTTAAAGTTCCTGGAGCGAAACCGGCAATTGTAACAGCGTCAACTTGTAAATCGCTTAAATTAGCATCTGTCCCAGACGGGGTTGCACCAACGCTAAAATCATCAACGTAATAAGTTCCAACAATTGCTTTAGTAGGACCTCCGCCCCAATCTACCATAACCACCATTTTATTGTAAGAAGTTGGAGTAACATTTCCTGTATCCATATCCACTATAATATCATTCCAACCTGATCCAGTTGTTGTAAATGTAGCCTCAAGATCGCCACCTGATTCTGGTAATTCAAATTTAAGTAGGTGCTCTCTAACTTCTCCTGCACCTGCAGATAATGATTTCATTTTAAATTGAATTGTGTTTGATGCCGTATTTGAAAGATCTATAGGAGCTGCAAAGGTAACCTGTGCGTTATCCCACTCACTTCCATTTCCAACAATTTCAAGTACATTATTCCCGCCATCATCTACAAGATTGACAGCTGCACCACTATCACCAACAAATGGTTGAGTAGATTCAAAATCAATAGGTAAGGATTGGGAAAACCCAAAAGAAACCGTTAAAAGAATTAACAGTAAAGTAATTTTTTTCATCATAATTTTAGTTTTAGAATTAATTAGTTAAAAAGAAAACAAGTAGTTTTTTATTGCATTAAACCCAATATTGGTTACTACTAAATTCTCACTTTCGTAAATATACCTCAAAAATTTTGTGAAATAGGCAAAAAATACCCAAACAAAAAACATACAAATCAATAAAAAGATGAAAATATTACATTTTAAGCAATACAACGCAATTATCCGTAGTTTATCCTTTGATTGGCAAAAAATAGCTGACTGTAAAACCTTGCTACTACAGTTTTTGAATCACTATGTTGTGGTAATGTTGTGGTAGTGTTGTGTTAAAAATTAAGATTAATTGCTGATTACCAGCCTAAATGATACTTATAAGAAAACCATATTTAGCCTTTTTTGTTAAATCGCAACCATTTTTACAGAAATACTTAACTTCCCATTTGCCTTAATTGGATTTAAAGATGCTTAACACATCATTATTATTCGATACTAAAAACATGTTCGCATTATTTATTTTAATGGTTTGTATTGAACGACTATCTAAAGGTATATGT
>NZ_JBATHX010000300.1:0-2850 GCF_049667265.1 Algibacter sp.
GTGTACCAATCTGCTAAAAACGTCATGTACTCAATACCAGATTTCATAGTGCTTGCCTTCAATTCGCCCTTTAAAACGTAACTTGCAAAAATATTCCCCATAGTACTGTCTTCCCATCCTGGGCATACAATTGGCAAGTTTTTTTCGGCAGCTGCATACATCCATGAATCTTTTAAATCAATTTCATAGTATTGTTCTAACACCCCAGATAATAACATTTTGTACATATACTCATGCGGCAAATAACGCTCGCCATTTGCCTCGGCATCTTTCCATATTTTATGAATATGTTTTTGTAAACGACGGAATGCTTCATGTTCAGGAATACATGTATCAGTAACACGATTTAATCCTTTTTCAAGCAAATCCCATTCTTCTTGCGGCGTTAAATCGCGGTAATTAGGTACACGTTTGTAATGTGAATGTGCCACCAAATTCATAATGTCCTCTTCAAGGTTAGCACCTGTACAAGAAATGATATGTACTTTATCTTGACGAATCATTTCCGCAAAACTTTTTCCTAACTCAGCAGTACTCATAGCTCCTGCTAGCGACACTAACATTTTAGCACCAGAATCCAGCTGTGCTTCATAACCCTTTGCGGCATCAACCAAGGCAGCTGCATTAAAATGCAAATAATGGGTTTCAATAAATTGAGAAATTGGTCCTTTAGTAGTTGTCATCGTCATTAAATTTTATGGTATTCGTTTTTTGTTTTATTATAATTTATTGGTTGCTACTTTTGCGGCTTTCTTAATCACTTTTATTTCACGCTTTCCGTAACCTAATATATTAAGTAAGTCTTCACTTTTTTGTTGTTCGCAAAATAATTCTGTGGTAATATTTCCATTGGCATCTTTATCAATTAAAATATGCTTTGGCGACGGAATTAAGCAATGCTGTAAACCACCAAAACCACCAATAGTTTCTTGGTAAGCTCCAGTATTAAAAAACCCAATGTATAACGGTTTGTCTTTGTTATATTTTGGCATATAAATGGCGTTCATGTGTTGCTCACTATTGTAATAATCATCACTATCACAGGTTAATCCACCCAATAACACACGCTCATAACTATCCTGCCAACGGTTTACCGCCAACATAATAAAGCGTTTATTAATTGCCCAAGTATCTGGTAACGTTGTAATGAATGATGAGTTTATCATGTTCCATTTTTCACGATCGTTTTGTTGCTTTTGGTAAAGCACTTCGTAAATAGCGCCGCCACTTTCGCCAACGGTAAAACTTCCAAATTCTGTAAAAATGTTTGGTACATCAACATCTTCTTCCTCACAAGTTAATTTAATTTGATTGATAATTTCATCAATCATATACTCGTAATCAAACTCAAAAGCAAGTGAGTTTTTTATAGGGAATCCACCACCTATATTTAAACTGTTTAAAGTCGGACAAATCTTTTTTAAATTTGTATAAACCTTCAAACACTTTAATAATTCATTCCAATAATAGGCATTATCACGAATTCCTGTATTTATAAAAAAGTGTAACATTTTAAGTTCAACTTTCTTATTATTTGCAATCTGGTTTTTATAAAAAGGCACAATATTTTTATAACCAATGCCTAACCGCGAGGTGTAAAACTCAAATTTTGGTTCTTCTTCAGATGCTATTCTAATGCCAACACTAAATTTACCTTTTATTTCTTGAGATAATAATTCAATTTCTTCGTAATTATCAATAATAGGAATCGCGTTTTTATGGCCACTATTAATTAAACGCGCTATGTTTGTTACATACTGCGCCCGTTTAAAACCATTACTAATCACATACGTATCATTGGTGATTTTCCCTTCTTCCTTTAAGCGTTCCACAATATCAATATCAAAAGCCGAGGAGGTTTCAATATGAATATCATTCTTTAAAGCCTCATCCAAAACATGCTTAAAATGGCTGCTTTTTGTACAATAGCAATAGTTGTAATTCCCTTTGTAGTCATGCTTTTCAATAGCATTTGCAAACCACTTTTTAGCCTTGTTTATGTTATTAGAAATCTGTGGTAAATACGTAAACTTTAACGGTCCGCCATATTCTTTTATTAATTGCATTAAGTCAATGTCATGAAAATGCAATTGTCCTTTATCAACTTTAAATTCCTCTTGCGGAAATTCATAAGTCTGATTTATTAAATCAAAATATTTTGTATTCAATGTAAAAAAGTAAAAATTTAATTAATAGTGAAATGTAACTGATGTTTTAACTGGTTGTTAAATTAGTGAAAATAAATCAATTCAAATACGAAATTCCTTTTCGGTAGTAGGTACAAAGGCGTATTCATGCTGTATAGCATGTATAGGAGAAACGGAAGTTAGCTTTAAAATTCGGTTGCTTAATCGGTAAGCTGCTTTTGAGTATGACTTCCTAATTTTCAAAAGCCCGAACATATAAACATGGTTCAAAGTGTTCAGCTATTCTTAAGTAATTAACCTAAAAAGTGAGGCAAATGTAATTTATTTTTTAATGCGCCAAACGTTTTTAGCTTTTTTTTGAATTTTTTTTTGGACGTTACCACAAAGGTCGGGCTATCCGTTGCAAGTCCTCGTTCCTGTGGGCTTTCCACTACTATCCCTAACGCGGCATTGGTACTAAACTAGAAGCTTTAACATGTTTCATTATCATGTTAATTCATTATTTTTATAAAACTAAAAGAAAATAACATGAATCACCACATAAAATCTTTACGAACCTTTATTGGCGCAAAAAATTATAATCTTTCACGACAATTTTATAAAGATTTTGGTTTTGAAGAAATTGAAATCGATCCAAAAATGTCATTCTTTAAATTTGGCGATTTCGGGTTTTATTTGCAAAATGCCTACGTACGGAAATGGG
>NZ_JBATHX010000301.1:0-10518 GCF_049667265.1 Algibacter sp.
GGATTCTCCCCTTTTATGAATTCTAATATATCTTTACTTTTAGCTAAATTCCTGAAGTCATTTGTTGATCCAAACGCCTTTACATTATAAGTCATAATGCTTAACACTTCATCCGCTTTTTTATCAGTATTATTAAGCTGTAATGGAACATTAAAAAATATAAAATATAAAACCAAACTTAATAATGGAAAATAGATATACTTCAAATTCTTTATTAACCAATAAATGAATATCAAGGCATTAAGGACAAATAAACATGGGATAACTAAAGAAAATAAAAAAGAGTAAATATTTAATTTAAAATAACAAATAAAACAACCAAATATTAAAAGCCCACTAGAAATTAGAGTTAAAAAAAGACCTAACTTTTGTGTGTTTTTTTTAAGTCTACTTGAATTTGACAAAGTCATTTTTTTTTAAAATAGTGCAGTTTGGCCCTCTTCATCTGTTTCCGGATCATCATCATCTGAGTCAATTATATCATCGTTTGAAGGCTTTTCTCTTTTCTCTTCAGCTGATTCTATTGACACTTCTTTTTCATCAATAACTTCTAAATCATCAGCATGAACTTCCTCAGGAGCTTCGTAAGGTATTGGATCTAATAGATTTATTTGATTCACCTTATCTTTAGTTAATTGATTCCCTTGGGCAGAAAGTCCTTTTATATCAATAAATTCTTCAATATTAATTTCTAAATTGTCTTTACGTTCCTTACCACGATCTTTAGCAAATACAATTTCGGCCATAGGTTTCCAATCTGTAGATACAATTTCCAATTGCGAATTTGGGTGTTCAGAAATAAAAGATTCTTCTCTTCCTTCTTGCTCAATAAGAAAACGTTTTACATAGTAAAGTTCTTTTTCACCATTAAAGTAAATCGCAGAAATTGGCTTTTTAGGAATCCACTTTTCCATCACAATCATATTGTCATCAAAATGCATGGTAACTTCTGGTGTTACCGTTTTAACCATTCCAGATTGGTTGATAATTAGCAACTTATCTTCACCTCTAAATTCTCCAATAAGTTCCCCTCTACCATCAACATTTAAACGTTGAACCGTATCATCAAACCAAATTTTTCGTGGCTTTAATGTTGAAACACCTTTTTCTTTTAACTCAACTCGTTTTACTGAATATTTGGTTACCAAATTTCCTTTTGAAGCACGGCCTTTAATGAGTATATCTGAAAAATCAATATCCCATTTTAGTTTCTTAATACTTCCTGCTTGCCTTAAATTTATGGTAACAACCTCTGCTTCACCATTAGGGTTTGCTGAGAAATACAAACAAACAGATCCTTTATTTCCATTTGTTAAATCGTAATCTCTATCGCGGGTAATACTAGTAACTGCAAATCGCTTTATGTATGATGGGCCTTTTGAGCCATCTTTATAAATCATATTATAAACGGTGCGCTTATCCTTCTTTTTAAATACTGCCACATGAATAATATCTTTACCAATAAAGGTTTTTGCGTCAACTTTTGTCACCATCATTTTACCTTCTTTTGTAAATACAATAATATCATCAATATCGCTACAATCGCCTACATATTCATCACGTTTTAATGAGGTTCCTATAAAACCTTCTTCCCTATTTACATAAAGTTTCGTGTTTCTAATAATAACTTTCGTAGCATCTACATCATCAAAAGTTCTTATTTCAGTTTTGCGCTCGCGTCCTTCACCATAATCCTTTTTAAGTCTAGTAAAATAAGCTATGGCGTATTCAATAAGGTGAGCTAAATGATGTTTTACCTCAGCAATTTGATCTTCCAAAGCATCTATTTTTTGTTGTGCTTTATCAATATCAAATTTAGAAATACGCTTAATTCGAATTTCTGTTAACCTCGTAATATCTTCAGTTGTAATAGCACGTTTTAAATGCTTTATATGAGGTTGCAATCCTTTATCAATGGCATTAATAACGCCTTCCCAAGTTTCTTCTTCCTCAATATCGCGGTAAATTCTGTTCTCTATAAAAATTCGCTCCAAGGATGCAAAATGCCATTGCTCTTCAAATTCGCCTAACCTAATTTCTAACTCCTGTTTTAAAAGCTTAACCGTATTATCGGTTGAACGACGTAACATTTCTGTAACACCAACAAACAGCGGCTTATTATCTTCAATAACACATCCTAATGGTGAAATTGATGATTCGCAACTGGTGAATGCGTATAATGCATCTATGGTTTTATCTGGTGATAATCCTGATGGCAAATGCACCAAAATCTCAACTTCAGCAGCCGTATTATCTTCAATCTTTTTTACCTTTATTTTCCCCTTATCATTGGCTTTTAATATAGAATCTATTAAAGATGATGTTGTTGTACCAAAAGGCAATTCTGTAATAACAAGTGTATTTTTATCTAATTGCGCAATTTTAGCACGTACTCGAACTTTACCTCCCCTGTTTCCATCATTATAATTTGAAAAGTCGGCGATTCCAGCCGTTGGAAAATCGGGTAGAATGGTAAAACGTTTGCCTTGTAAGTGTTTTATCGAAGCATCAATTAGTTCAATAAAATTATGTGGTAAAATTTTTGTTGAAAGTCCAACTGCAATACCTTCACCTCCTTGAGCTAAAAGTAAAGGAAACATAACAGGTAAATTAATAGGCTCTTTACGTCGCCCATCATAACTGGCCTGCCATTCGGTAATTTTAGGGTTAAAAACAACATCTAATCCAAACTTAGAAATTCGTGCTTCTATGTAACGAGATGCAGCAGCACGGTCTCCTGTTAAAATATTCCCCCAGTTTCCTTGGGTATCGATTAACAAATCTTTTTGACCAATCTGTACCATAGCATCAGCAATACTTGCATCTCCATGTGGGTGATATTGCATAGTATGTCCAACGATGTTTGCTACTTTACAATAGCGTCCATCATCAAGATCTTTCATAGAATGCATAATACGGCGTTGTACGGGTTTAAAACCGTCTTCTATGGCTGGTACAGCACGCTCTAAAATAACATAAGATGCATAGTCTAAAAACCAATCCTTGTACATACCTGTTATTCTGGTAATGGTTTCTTGGGGTTCGTTATGTTCGTTTGCTAAATCGTCGTTTTGGTCTTCTGTCATTAAAAGCTCTTAATTTTTTGGTTTTGTTTTTGAATTCCTGCTGCAATGTCATTAAAGACAAAATATTGCAGAAATATTATTAATTTAGTTTTCCTCAATAATATCCAATTCAACCTTCAAATTATCAATAATAAATTCTTGACGAGTTGGTGTGTTTTTCCCCATATAGAAAGATAACAATTCTTCAATAGACATATTATCATCCAACATAATAGGGTCTAAACGAATATCATCTCCTATAAAATATTTAAATTCATCTGGCGATATCTCACCTAATCCTTTAAATCTTGTAATTTCCGGTTTTGGTTTAAGCTTTTCTATTGCATTCCGTCGTTCTTCTTCAGAATAACAATAAATAGTTTCTTTTTTATTTCTAACTCTAAATAATGGTGTTTGTAAAATATATAAATGCCCTTGTTTTATTACTTCAGGAAAAAACTGCAAGAAAAATGTAATGAGAAGCAAACGAATATGCATCCCATCAACATCAGCATCTGTTGCAATTACTACATTATTATAACGCAAATCTTCAAGAGACTCTTCTATATTTAAAGCAGCTTGAAGTAAATTAAATTCTTCATTTTCATAAACAATCTTTTTACTAAGTCCGTAGCAATTTAGTGGCTTTCCTTTTAGACTGAATACGGCTTGCGTATTTACATCACGTGATTTTGTAATACTTCCAGAAGCAGAATCTCCCTCGGTAATAAAAAGTGTTGACTCTAAATTACGCTCATTTTTAGTATCACCAAAATGCACACGACAATCGCGTAACTTCTTATTATGAAGACTTGCTTTTTTCGCTCTATCTTTTGCTAATTTTCTAATTCCAGACAGCTCTTTTCGCTCGCGTTCGGCCTGTAAAATTTTACGTTGGATTTTTTCAGCGGCATCTTGATTTTTATGTAAATAATTATCAAGTTTCGTTTTTAGAAAGTCATTAATATGGGTTCTCACAGTTGGCAAATCCCCTCCCATATCTGTAGACCCTAATTTAGTTTTTGTCTGACTTT
The DNA here is from genome assembly GCF_049667265.1 of Algibacter sp. GTDB lineage: Bacteria > Bacteroidota > Bacteroidia > Flavobacteriales > Flavobacteriaceae > Algibacter_B. The sequence goes on from NZ_JBATHX010000301.1 coordinate 4,100, forward strand.
CAAAAATGGGTTCCATCACCTTAATGGCAATGGCACTTACTACAGATTTTCTAATATCTGAAGCATCGTAATTCTTTCCGTAAAACTCACGAATAGTTCTAACTAATGATTCTCTAAACGCATTAAGGTGCGTGCCTCCTTGCGTGGTGTTTTGCCCGTTTACAAAACTATTATACTCCTCGCTGTATTGGGTTTTACTGTGTGTTAGCGCAACTTCAATATCCTCTCCTTTTAAGTGAATAATAGGATATAACAAATCTGAATCAGCAATTTTTTCAGCGAGCAAGTCTTTTAACCCATTTTCGCTATAATACTTTTCGCCGTTAAAAACTATGGTTAAACCAGGATTTAAATACACATAGTTTTTAAGCATTTTAACTACATATTCACTTCTATATTTATAGTGTTTAAAAATGGATTCATCTGGCACAAATGATACTTTTGTCCCCTTCCTTCGGGTAGTATCATCAAGCAAATCTTGATTAGTCAAGTTACCTTGCTCAAATTCCGCCGAAGCGGACTTACCATCTCTAGTAGATTCAACCCTAAAATAATTTGAAAGTGCATTTACAGCTTTGGTACCAACACCGTTTAACCCTACCGATTTTTTAAAGGCCTTAGAATCGTACTTCCCTCCAGTATTCATTTTGGAAACCACATCTACCACTTTCCCTAAAGGAATTCCACGACCATAATCACGAACAATAACCTTATTTCCCTGAATAGAAATATCGATGGTTTTCCCAGCACCCATAACAAACTCATCAATAGAGTTATCCAAAACTTCTTTTAAAAGAATGTAAATACCATCATCTGGTGAAGAACCATCACCAAGTTTTCCAATATACATTCCAGGACGCATTCGGATATGCTCTTTCCAGTCTAATGAACGTATATTATCTTCGGTATATTTAGTTTCTTCTAACATCTATATTTTTGAGAAATTTGGTGGGGTTGCTAATATAGCATAACCAATTAAAAAATAAAACAGGAAGCCTACAAAGTAATTAACAATAAAAAGCCAATGTTGTTGAGAACATTGGCTTAAAGAGTAATTTGGATTCGATTTCTATAAAGTATACATTAAACATAAAAGGGCTCTTGGCATTACATTAGGTCGTTTAATTGCTTTTTAGCATAATATCGAGGTGATAATCGAATGCTTTTGCTTTTTCTTCTGTAACACTAAAAACCTTGTTAAATTAAACGCCACGGTTCGATGAAATACAACGGATTAAATTTTATATCAAGATTTTTGCTCTTTTTTAAGAGACACCAATAAAATTCCTAATATAACAACCAAAGCACCGAATAGCTGTAACAAAGTTAGTCTTTCATTTAAAAAAATAGCGGCTAAAACAATGGTAGAAATTGGTCCGATTCCAGCAACAATGGCAAAGTTAGAAGAGCTAATCATTTTGATTGAGGCAGATACTAAAAAAGATGGAATTACCGTTGCAAAAACAGCAATAGCGCCTCCTAAAGCATAAACTTCCCATGAAAAACTAAAAAGGTTTAATTCACTTATAAGGCTATAATGAACAAATACACAAACACACGAAACAATCATAGCATATGCTGTAAATTTCATGACTCCGAATTTGGGGATTAGCCAACCGCTGCCTACTAAATATGATGCGTATGTTATGGCACTCAAGAGAATGAAGAAACCTCCTAAATAAGTATCTGAACCAGAAATGGAAACTTCATCTGAAAAAGCAAAAACAATCCCTAAATAGCTCAACCCAATAGCAAGCCATTGAATTTTATTAATAGGCTGTTTTAAAAAGAATTTATTTAATAAAAGGACAATTGTTGGGTATAGAAACAATATAATTCGCTCTAGGCTTGCTTTTATATAGGTAAGACCAACAAAATCGAAATAACTTGCTAAATAATAACCAACAAAACCAAAAAATACGAGCCACAAATAATCTTTATTGTTTGGCTTTACAACAGTATTTTGATTACTATATAAATAAGCAATAATTAAATAAAAAGGAAAAGAAAACAGCATACGCAAAAGTAAAACATTAATGGCATCAACATGGTAGTTGTAGGCTAATTTTACCATGACTGCTTTGGAGGAAAACATGACGATTCCTAAAACACCCAAACCTATTCCATACCAAAACTGTCGCGTTCTTTGCATGAAACGAAAGTAGACAGGTGAATTTTAACAATAATGCCGAGAAAGTAAAAAATACGATGTTCAAGGCATTTTTCATGCTCTTAAGGGAAAAAAGTAAAAATTTGAGTGACTTTTTTACTGTTTAATGACACCGTGATTATTTTGAATCTTTTCAGCCATTATTTTTAATGCTTCATTTCTCCTTTTCAAGAAATTGGTCATATATTTTTTCATAAATAACCAATCTATGAATTTTCCAATAAACCCGTAAGGTGATTCAAAATAAAACCTATCTATCATTATCGTTTTATTTCTTTCAATAAAAATATGCTCATGTTTATAAGCTTTAAAATTACCTTGAATCATTTCATCCACAAATAAATTTGGACTATCAAATTCAGTAACCTTTAAAGTAAGATGATTAACAAAACCAAGATGTTTTGCCTCCCAGGTAATAGAATCGTTTAATTCAACTAAACCCGTTATTTTTCCAAAAACTGCAATCTCGGCAGAGTTTTTTAATGATTTTTGATAGAAATCAATGTCACGTGCTAAATCGAAACATGTTTTTAAGTCCGCGGTTATTTCAGTTTGGACTTCAATTAAAGGCATAAAATTATTGATTAATTTGTAATTTACTGTTAGTAATATTCTTTAATAAAAGACACAAAATTAACAAAAAGTCACAATTTACAATAAATGTAATTAATTTTTACACATTAAAAAGGAAATGCATTACATCTCCGTCTTTAACAATATAGTTCTTTCCTTCAACACGCATTTTACCGGCTTCTTTCACTTTAGCCTCGCTTCCGTATGTAACATAATCGTTGTAAGCAATAACTTCAGCACGAATAAATCCTTTTTCAAAATCGGTATGAATTACCCCTGCAGCTTGTGGTCCTGTTGCACCAACATCAACTGTCCAAGCACGCACTTCTTTTACACCAGCGGTAAAATAGGTTTGTTGGTTAAGTAATTTATATGCTGAACGAATTAATTTAGCAGCGCCGGGCTCATCTAAACCAATATCTTGAAGAAACATTTGGCGCTCTTCATAATCATCTAATTCATTAATATCTGCTTCAGTTCCAACTGCTAAAACTAAAACCTCAGCATTTTCATCCTTTACGGCTTCTTTGACTAGTTCTACATAATTATTTCCTGAAACCGCAGAACCTTCATCAACATTACAAACATACATTACAGGCTTTTCTGTAATAAACTGTGATGGTTTTACAAAATCATTATAATCATCTTCAGAAAACTCTAAGGCTCTTACAGAAATTCCAGATTCCAATCCAGCTTTTATTTTTAATAAAACCGCTTCTTCTTTTTGGGCTTCTTTATTTCCTGTTTTTGCAGCGCGCTTTACTTTATCTAATTTCTTATCTACAGTTTCTAAATCTTTTAGCTGTAGTTCCATATCGATAGTTTCCTTATCACGAATCGGGTTTACATTTCCGTCAACATGCACAATATTATCATTATCAAAACAACGTAGCACATGAAGTATAGCATCGGTTTCACGAATATTAGCTAAGAATTGATTCCCTAAACCTTCACCTTTGCTTGCTCCTTTAACTAATCCTGCAATATCCACAATCTCGACAGTTGCTGGCAAAACCCGTTCTGGTTTTACCAAAGATTCTAATTTTTCTAAACGCGGATCTGGCACATTTACCACACCTATATTGGGTTCAATTGTACAAAACGGAAAATTTGCACTTTGGGCTTTCGCATTTGATAAACAATTAAACAAGGTTGACTTCCCTACGTTTGGCAATCCTACTATACCTGCTTTCATTATGATATATTTATTTTATTCCGTGAAAACGGAATTCATATTATGGTCTTAATAATTCAAAAAAATTACCTTCATCATGGCAACCTGTTTTTGCGAGTGCAAATGTAGTTAATAAAAAAGAATTTTATTAACTGCAAATTGCAAATTAAACATAGAGGATAATATTGCCAAAAAGCAAATAAATCTATTCCTAATAAATAAATTCTCTTCAAGAATAAAAACAAAATCAGACCTGGAGGAATTTTTAAAACCCACTATAAAATTCTAAATTTTTTGATGTAAATAAGATAATCCTTAATGCACCAATTTTCGAATCGTATTATTATATTTACTCAAATTCTACTTTAAATTCTGTACAACCTTATGAAAAAACTTCTTCTTTTATTTCTACTTTCTATTAATTACCATGTAGTAACCTCTCAAAACATATTAGATGTTGAATTTGGCTCGATTTTCAAAAATGAAAAGAGAGAAATTCCTGTTGATATTATTGGTAAGGATGAAAACGGATACTATTTACTTTACTCCGAAGGTAAGTATGGGCAAGGAGATGATATGTTTTTAAGGAAATTCAATTTAGATTTAACCCCTTCAGACCAAGAAATTAATTTAAAAAGTGATACTTATGAGGGAAAATTCAATTCGCTTGGTTTAATCAAAATAAAAAACAAAATTGTGCATGTTTTTTATTTGCTAACAGAAAACGGCAAAACTTTTTACTACCAAAATATAGAGTTAGACACCTTCTTATTAAGTCCGAAAAAAGAAATTACTACTGTTTTAAATGATTCGAAAAACGCTAATAATTCTATAAGTAAATTCATGATTAGTGATGATGAAAATACCATCACGCTTTTTTATACGATACCCAATAGAAACAATGAAACTGCCAAAATTAGAATTCAAACTTTCGATTCTGGTTTTAATGAAAAAACAAGTAATTATTTTAATTTCCCTTATAACAATGATGTTTTATCATATAGAAGTGTATTTGTAAATAGTAAAAACGAACTGTTTATAGTCTGTAAAAAATATGATTCTTATAAAATCTTAAATGACGAAAACAATCATAGGTACGAGTTTCAAATCTATAATATTAAGAGCGACCAACTAGGACTACTTGCAACTATTAGACCCGAAAATGTGCATTTAAGATCATTAAACACCACAATAATTAATGATAATGAATTAGCTTTAACGGGATTATATTCTGAAAAAGATTTGTATGCCATGAACGGTGTTTATGCAGCAAAAATTGATTTAACAAACGGCAATATTTTAACCTCCAAATACAATAAATTTACCTCAGATTTTTTCGCAAAACTCATGGATGATGGGAAAAAGAAAAAAAAGGCCATTGCTAAGTATAAAGAAGGAAAAAGAGCAGATCAAAACTATATTTTAAGGCAAACTTTAAAACTTGATAATGACGAACTTTTAGTGCTTGCGGAACAAATTTGGTCTTATTCTTATAATTACTCAATAACCTACTATCATCACGACATTGCAGTTATTAAGCTAAATAAAGATGGAGAAATAATTTGGACGAATAAAATTGGAAAGCGCAATGATAAACCGAATGTATCCATTTATAATTCTTATCATCCTATTTATAAAAATAATCAATTGTTTTTACTTTATAATTGTAGTGCCAAAAATTTGAATCATACCACAGGGCTATTAGCAAATTATTTTACAGATTATGATAAAGCATTTATATCTGCCAATGTTGATTTAAATTCTGGCGATTATAAAAGACAACTATTAATTAGGAATGATCAATTAGAAGGAATCACTATTAGGCCTTCTTTATATAACTGGGTTGATGATAATACGTTATTAATGTTTGGTCAAGACATTGATAATTTAAAAAATCAAAGATTTGTGAAAATAAAGGTTAAATAAAATGCCGAAAGCATTAATTAAAAAAAAGCCTTTCATCAAATCTAAAAGTAAAAAATCAACATAACTTCCTTAAAAAAGAGCAATAAAAAAATCCCAAGCTTTAGCTCAGGATTTAAAAGTCTCGATTAATTTTAAGGTTTGTTAATTTACAGTCTTCTAAACGTTTCTATAAAAGTAAACGTTACGCCATCTTCGGTAACTGATCCTTTAATTTTAAGAGTTGTGCCATTTAATACCAAAATCTCGAAGGTTATTGTTTCACCATCCACAGTTCCTGTTAACATATTTCCGTTTATTGAGTATGTCCCAGCACCACTTTCATAATCAAGAACGCAACCAGCACCGTCTTCATAGTCATAATACTCTTTAGATTCCACCGTGTTACTTGTAAAAATAACTCTGTCTAAACAATCACCGTTCTCAATAGTTTCTTCGCCATTAATCGTTGCCGAAAACCCTTCCCAAGTTCCAATAATATCTGTTTTAAACGAATTGCTATCATTGCTATCGTCGCTACTACAAGATACCAACAATCCAATTGTTAGTATAAAAAATACATTTACAATTCTACTCATG
>NZ_JBATHX010000302.1:0-2868 GCF_049667265.1 Algibacter sp.
ATTTCACCTGCATTATAATCCATAATATAATCTTGGTCTTCACCACGTTTTACAGGAATACCATTTACATATACCGTTTCGCTACCCGAAACAATAAGCACAAACAATTCACCATTAGGACCTTGAAGTTTGTAAGGACCTTGATTGCCTTCTAGCGCTGTAAACTGACTTGTTGTAAACTGCCCACGTACAATGGCACCTGCAGCGAATAAATTGGTTCGAGCATCTTGATCACCTAAAATTAAATTAAAATTCAATCCTTGAACACGCTTTGAGAAATTGGCGAAATAGGAGTTGTCATTAACTAAATCAATATCCCCAGCGCGAACATTCCAACGGTCGCTAAATAATTCAATAAAAACCTGGTCAAATTCATCCAAACGTTGAGAATATCCACTTTCTTGCAACGGAATATTTGCATCTTGAATGGATGCTCTTAAAGACACTTTATCGTTTAGTTTTCCTGTTATTTGAAGGTCTAATTCGCTATTTAAAACGGAGTTTTGGTTATTCCCAACCGTAACACCGCGCGAAATACTTCCCGATGTGGTTAATCCATCAAAAGGAATAAAAGTATTTTCGGTATTGGGTTGGGTTAGTTTATATAAGGTTTGGGTATTGCTGTTATCCTCAACAATAATACGTTCGTCTAGTTGTTGGTAGGTTTTAGTTAAGAAATCTGGAAATTTAAGATAGTTGATAATTACAGAATCAGTTTCAATGGGCTTTTTAAAAGTTAAAATGGCTTTTGTAAAATCAACTGAATAATACGTTGAATCAATAATGGTATAATCTTTTTTTCTAATTGTAAATGAATTGGAATTAATACTAACACTATCAATTTTAATGGTGTCTTTTACAGCAACTGTATTGGTTTTATAGTTGGAATTCTGACTTTGCGAAAAGCCAAAATACCCAATAAAAACTATAAGAATGCATGTGTAAAACTTCATCAGATACTTAAACTGTAAATCGTTTAAAATATTTTGTTAATAGCTTCGTTAAAACTCCTGCTACTTTTTATGGTGTAAAAGTAACGCATTATTTATTTTAGCTGAAACCAATTCGATTTTTTAAAAACGGATTGTCCCGATGAAATATGGGAACTCATAATCATTAAAAAGTACTATGAAAATTATATCTTATAACGTAAACGGCATTCGAGCTGCCATAAATAAAGGTTTTATAGAATGGCTTAAAGCAGCAAATCCAGATGTAATTTGCTTGCAAGAAATAAAAGCCATGGAAGAACAATTAGATTTAAGTCTTTTTGAGGAAGCTGGGTACAAGTATAATTACTGGTACAGCGCCGATAAAAAAGGCTATAGTGGTGTGGCTATTTTAAGTAAAACGAAGCCAAAGCACGTTGAATTCGGTACAGGGATAGAATCCATGGATTTTGAAGGCAGAAACATTCGTGCTGATTTTCCTGGATTTTCGGTGATGAGTTTGTATTTGCCATCTGGTACAAATGATGCGCGACTAGATCATAAATTGGAATATATGGATCTGTTTCAAGACTATATCAACACGCTTAAAAAAGATATTCCTAACCTAATTATTTGTGGCGATTATAATATTTGTCATGAGGAGATAGATATTCATAACCCAAAAATGAAAGGTGTCTCAGGATTTTTACCAGTAGAACGCGAGTGGATTGGAAGTTTTATTGATAGCGGTTTTATTGATTCATTCAGGTTTATAAATCCTGATGTACAGCAATATAGCTGGTGGAGTTACCGAGCCAATGCACGTGCCAATAATAAAGGTTGGCGATTAGATTATGCGATGGTTTCAGAGCCATTACAAGAAAATATAAAAAGAGCCGTTATACTTTCTGATGCAGTACATAGTGACCATTGTCCTATTCTTGTAGAAATAGAAAATAAATAAACCAAAACCCAATTATCCATGATAAAAAAAAGCCTATTTACCGTAATGACCCTAGTGGTTTTAGCTTCTTGCGTTTCACCAAAAGTGTATAAAGACTTAGAGTCAAAGTATGCCGATTTAAAAAAGGAAAACAAAAAGCTGTCAACCAGTAACGAAGCACTTTTAAGCGCCAAAACCGCAGCCGAAAACGAATTAAAGCAATTACAGTCAGCCTATGATGAAGCTGTCGAGCAGCGTGATAAATTACAAGGCGAATACCAAGCGGCTAAAGCAAATTTAGATAATTTAAAAGCTTCATACGATGCTTTAGAGAAGAATAGTTCGGCATCCATAGCAGCAAATTCTCAAAAAAACAGAGAATTATTAGCGCAACTTGAAGCAAAGGAACAAGCACTTGCAGCCGAAAATTCAAGACTAGCAAAGCTTAAAAAAGAATTAGAAGATCGATCAAACCGCGTAGCAGAATTAGAGCAAGTTATAGCCTCTAAAGATGCCGCCATGACAGCACTTAAAAATGCTATTTCAAGAGCCTTAACCGATTTTGAGGGGAAAGGTTTAACCGTGGAACAACGCGACGGAAAAGTTTATGTTTCTATGGAAAATAAATTGTTATTCAGTTCAGGAAGTTGGGCTGTTGGAGCCGAAGGCACAAGGGCTGTAAAGCAATTGGGTAGCGTACTTGGCGACAATCCAGATATTGCTGTTTTAATTGAAGGTCATACCGATAATGCGCCATATACCGGAAGCGGGCAACTAAGCGGAAATTGGGATTTATCCACAAAAAGAGCAACTTCTATCGTTAATATTTTACGCGAAAACAATAATATAAATCCTGAGAATTTAACCGCTGCAGGTCGTGGTGAATTTGCACCCGTAGCGTCAAATGAAACCCCAGAAGGGAAGGCAAAAAACAGACGAATAGAAGTCATTTTAACACCAAAGTTAGATGAGCTTTCTAAATTGTTAAGCGAGTAA
>NZ_JBATHX010000303.1:0-3415 GCF_049667265.1 Algibacter sp.
ATCAAATTCTCTAGCTCTAAAAAACACCCAAGTTATATTAACACAACTAAAGGTTGTGAAAGCTAAAAAAATGCCATTCCATTTAGTGATTTTGAATGGTAAATAGCGTCTTTGAAGGCGTTCTAAAATTAAATATGTACCGTGTAAACCGCCCCAAACCATAAACGTCCATGCGGCTCCATGCCATAATCCACCCAACAACATAGTTAGCATAAGCGCAACATATAATCTTGTTATGCCATGACGATTTCCTCCTAATGGAATATATAGGTAATCTTTCAGCCATGAAGATAAGGATATATGCCAACGTTTCCATAAATCTGAAAAACCAAGGGATGCATAAGGATAGTTAAAGTTGTCTGGCAATACAATTCCCAGCATTAATGCAATACCAATAGCGCAAGTTGAATACCCAGCAAAATCAAAAAATATTTGTCCAGAAAAGGCAATAGTTCCTATCCAAGCATCAACGCCATTTAGTATTTTTCCAGCACCAAAAACGGTATCTGAAGTATCAGCAAGTAAAGTATCAGCCATAACTACTTTTTGAAACAATCCTATGGTTAATAAAAATAACCCCCAAATAAATTGATTTGCAGTTGCTTTCTTCTCATCATAAAACTGAGAGATTAAATCTTTAGCTCTTACAATTGGTCCAGCAACCAATTGCGGAAAAAAGGTAACATACAAGGCAAAATCTAAAAAGGTTCTTGCGGGTTCTATTTTACGTTTATACATATCAATTGTATAGGACATGGTTTGAAATGTGTAGAATGAAATGCCCATAGGTAATATAATATCCATAGGTTGTGCCTGAAAATCGATGCCTAAGCTATTCAAAATAGTGACAAAATTTTCCAGAAGAAAATCGCCATATTTAAAGAATCCTAAAAAGCCAAGATTTACAAGCATACTTAGCGATAACCACATTTTTCTTTTCTTCTGATTTTCTTCAACAGCTAATTTTTTTCCTGCTGTCCAATCAACCATAGTCGAAATCCAAAGTAAAATGACTAGTGGCGGATTCCACAAGCCATAAAACACATAACTCGCTAAAAGAAGCATTCTTTTTTTACCAGTCCAATTAAATAGTTTTGAATAATAAAGTGCTAAAACTATAACCAAAAACACTACGAAACTTAAAGAATTAAATAACATGATTAATTGGTTTTAGAGTTAGATAAAGTACCGTCAGATTTCATAATCTTGATGAGTTCACTTGTGAAAAACTGAGCGTCTTTTACCGCTAAATGAGACCATTCTGGTAGAAATAAATTTTCAAATTGCGGGTAATCTAGGTAATTATAGCCTTTCGCGCCAGATTTTTCAACAAGCACATCCCAAAACGCTTCTCTTGGAAATCCCAGGCTCTCAACTTTTTTAAATAAGCCAGACGAAGGGCATCTTACTAAAATTAAGTTGCCACCTCTATCCATAAATTTTTTGGATAATTCAGCAAAGGCAGAAATAGTACCGTCTTTGTCAGGCGGTGGATGGTCTCCAGATAATATGGCAGTCCATACGTTTTTTACTGTATTAGCATAAACGGTATCGATTTCCATACGTTTCGTCATTTTCATATGCCGTTCCAATGAAATGTCCTCAAAATTGTTGAATGGCGGATAGATTGGGCCAGATCGATCATCTGGATTTAAGTTTTTAATAAGCGTTTTTAAATCAACATCTGAATCCCAAGCTTCATCACCATCTCTAATAAATGCTAAATTCTTTTGTAGAGGAACTGATAAGGCATGATTAATACGTTGCGCGAAAGTTCTATTATAATAATAATCTACTAGCGTTTGAGATCTTTTCATAAACTCTGCTTCTGGATAAGTAGTGGCGAAAAGTAGTGGAGGCGTCACACCAACCATAAGTGTTCCTTTAAAGTCTGTGTTTTCTAAAATATCTTTAAAAACTGGAATTGGTGATGCGCCTTGGGTAGGAAGCATAACAGGATCTGTATTAGTTTCTTCTTTCCAAATATCCAATTGTATATCGTATAATATTCGTGAAGAACCAATTATTACAACTGTATTTTCTTTAATATCCTCGAGCTTTGCTCTCTGGTTTGCCCAAAGGTTTTTATTATCATCAATGTTAGGTTCATGGCCCTGAGAACGCCAATATAACTCCCATGCAGTAACAGAAATGATACCTAATATTACTGCAATTAATAATGTTTGTTTTAATTGCATTTTGGTTGGTTTTTGGTTGATTGCGTTTATTACTTTTCAGAATTAGCGAGCTTTTTAGTATCTACATATTGTTGAAAACCGACTATTTTCCCGTCTTTAAGTGTCCAAAGGTGAGCTGCTTGTGCATTGTAAACTTTGCCGCTTTTTTTGAATTTACCATCATATCTTAAAGTTGCCAAAACTTGGTTATTGCTCATCTCGTGAAGTTCGATATCGGCTAATTTGAAATACTCATGTCTTCCTATAACACGTTCAAAAACGCCTTTTAAGATGGCATCTGGTCCAATATATGGATTGCCATCAGCTAAGTTGTTGCTTTCCGCTTCATTCCATACGACTTTTGAATCCATGGCTCCGAGAACGGAAGGGATATCACCTTTAGAAAATGCTTTGTAAAGATTGTCAACTACTGAGATGTTGTTGGGGTCTGATACTATTCCCAACTGAGCTAAAAACACCATGTTATCCATAAAATCTTGTTCTTGGGCAACTTTACCATCTTTCATTTTAACGAGTGTAACGCCATCAATATCTACGGATTTACCTGTCGCAGGAATTCCGAAAAAATCACCGGTGTGTGTGCCTTTAAAATTCCAATGTTTTGCAATTTTGTCGCCTTGACCAAAACAATCTGTTACTGTAAATTCAATATCAGAAAATCCAGTTAGGAAATTTTGGTAATAAGCCTTGAAATTTTCTATACCTACAATATTTTCAGGACTTGAAATAAGGGTAATGTCTTCAGTAAAAGTAGTGTTGTTTATAAGGTCTATATTCGCATCATTTACAATTTTATCCCAAGTATCAGTATACATTGCTAAGGTTTTGTCTAGTTTTGAATTAGTGCATGACATCAAGCATAAGCCAACTAAAAAGATTGATAAAGAAATATAATTTTTCATTTTTTTGTATTAAATATTTAATATGTTTTCTATTGGATAGTCCTCAAACTAATTATCTGAATAATAAAACCAAAGGCAGCTAGGTTATTGAACTGCCTTCTGGTTTAAATAAGTTGGTTATTTAGCATTTAACAACGCTTGGCTAAAATATATCATGTGTGACGTTATTTTTCCGTCGGCATCAAAACTACTACTAGCATGTAGTGGAACTTGTAATTCTTTTTTATCTGATTTGCGAATTAAATGGTAGTTCCACCATGTTAGTACTTCGCGACCATTACCCATTTCGTATTCTAAATAATCTGGGTATCCAAT
>NZ_JBATHX010000304.1:0-1988 GCF_049667265.1 Algibacter sp.
CTTCGTAGAAATCTTTCTCTATTTTATTCTTAAATCTCTCTTTGTTTATTTTAACGCCATCTAGATTAAAATATAATGTGTCAGATTGAGAAAATGCATTTGAAGAAAATAATGTGACACATAAAAAAGTACTAACTAAAAAGTGAACATTTTTGAAATAGATTATTCTCATTAAAACCAGATTAGTTCAACAACTATTCCTACAAAAATAAAAAACCCAACCGTTTTAAGGTTAGGTTTAATAAAATTTATACTTAATTTTTAAATCTCCCTATTAATATCCCAAGCTTCAAGGTAATCCGTTACTGCTTTTACAAACTGCCCTCCGAGAGCACCATTAACCACGCGATGATCGTAAGAATGTGATAAAAACATTTTATATCGAATTCCAATAAAGTCGCCTGCTGGTGTTTCAATAACCGCTGGTACTTTTCTAATAGCACCAAGTGCCAAAATACCAACTTGCGGCTGATTGATTATAGGTGTTCCCATAATGCTTCCAAATGTTCCCACGTTAGTAACGGTGTAAGTTCCACCTTGTGTATCGTCAGGTTTAAGTTTCCCCATTCTCGCACGATTGGCTAAATCATTCACTTGTTTGGTCATTCCAACCAAATTAAGCTGATCGGCATTTTTAATTACAGGAACTATTAAATTTCCATCAGGTAAGGCTGCTGCCATTCCCAAATTGATGTTTTTCTTTTTAATTACGGTATCACCTTGCAACGAAATATTCATCATTGGATAATCGCGTAATGCTTTAGCAATAGCTTCCATGAAAATAGGTGTAAAGGTTAAATTTTCACCTTCACGCTTCATAAAAGCATCCTTAACTTTCTTTCTCCAGTTCCAAATATTGGTAACATCAGCTTCAATAAAGCTTTGAACATGCGCTGCCGTTTGCACCGAAGCGACCATATGCTGAGCAACAAGTTTGCCCATTCTGGTCATTTCTATTATCTCATCTTCACCACTTGAAACTAAAACTGGTTTTTCTACTTTAGGCGAATCAACCTTAGGTGTTTCAATTTTAGCAGTTTCATTTGGCTTAGCAGCTACTTTTGGCGTTTCTAGTTTTTCAGCAACAGCCTTATTACTTCCTCTGCCTTGTAAATAATCTAAAATATCATTTTTAGTAACGCGCCCGTCTTTTCCAGTTCCAGAAATTCCATCTAATTCTGATTGAGAAATTCCTTCTGCTTTAGCAATATTTTTTACTAACGGGGAATAAAAGCGATCGCCAGTTGAAGCAACGGAAGCAACAGCTTCCTTAGCCTTTACAACAGTTTCTTGAATGTGTTGTACGGCTTCATTTTCGACTTCTTCAACTTCATCTGTAGTTTCTTGGATGGTCTCTACTTTAGAATCATCATCGCCTTCCGTCTCAATAATGGCTAAAACTTGCCCCACTTGCACAACGTCGTCAACATTAAAAAAACGCTCAATTAACACACCATCAACCTCACTAGGCACCTCACTATCTACCTTATCTGTAGCAATTTCCAACACCGGATCATCCATATCAATAGTATCTCCAATATCCTTTACCCAAGATGTTATAGTTGCTTCTGCAACACTTTCTCCCATTTTTGGTAACCTAAGCTCAAACTTTGCCATATCAATAACGTAATGCTAGTTTTCTTTATTTATTTTGCAAAATTAATGAAAAAATTGCCATTTTACTTAATTATCTATAAAAACACTATTTAAAAGTTATAACCTCTCCTCTACTAATAGCATTATCACTACCAATTATAAATTTAGAGTTTTTAGGTAATATTTTGAATGTAACGGACTTATCTAAATCATTAGTCTCCATAAAATTAATAATGTTTTTAAAACTAAGCACATTAGAATCAAAAATAATTTCAGAAGCTTTCTCTATATTTTTTAAATCCGATTTTAATATCACTTCTTTTGTTAAAACTGCTTTCAAAGATTCGTTTAACTTATCAGAAATAAAAATGTATTTGCTGATTGTTTTAAGT
>NZ_JBATHX010000305.1:0-6907 GCF_049667265.1 Algibacter sp.
GTTCTATAGAAGCTAAATACTTCTTTTCTAAATGCCCTAACTCCATTAATTTCAGAAAATCTTGGTAATAAATACAATACTATTAAAGAACTTACAAACATTAAATAAAAGCTAGAAATTCTAGTCATCGCTTCCCAAAAACCAGCATCTTTATAACCTATATTGTCAATAATATAAGACCTAATTGCTATTGCCACAAATGGTAATAAAACAGTAGTAAAAAGAGCCATTAAAGAGTAAGGGCTTATTTTTTTAAAAAAACTAAAACTGACATTACTAATCTTAATTTGGTTTACTAAACTTTTTCTGTTTATTATACCAACTAGCGTGATTAAGAAGATTATAGACTCTGCTATAACCACCGAAATTAAAGCACCATCAATCTTATTTTGATAAATTAAAAGTAAGGCAATGGATACACTTAAAACTTGACCAATAATATTTATAATGATTAGGATTTTATACTTTGAAAACCCATTCATTATAGAAAATGAAAATACATTTAAAGCATAAAAAGGAAGTACAAAAGCAAAAATTCGAATAACGTAAGCATAGTCATTATAGGTTGGAAAAATGATATCATTAATCCATTCTGAATTGAAATAGCAAAAAAACGACACAATAATGGTCGAAATAAACCCAAAATAATATGTTGTTGAAAGTGTTTGACTGAGCTTTAATGTATCCTCCTTAAACTCGGAAACATATTTAACTATCCCTTTATAAAAACCTAGTGTTGCAATGGTTTGAAAAGAACCAACAAAGTTTCGTAAATTCCCTATTAAAGCCAATCCTTCAGCTCCAATAAACACAGCTATAGCTTTAGAGGTTAGTATTCCAGCTAATATTCTAGTTAATACAGAGGCTGTTTGCAAGGAGGCAATCTTTACTAAAACCTTACTGTTTATATAATGTATTAATTTTTTCAATTAATATCTATTTTCCTTATTTTTTGGGTCCTTTAAAAAAGATTATCTCTTATAAACGCTATAAAGAACTTATTATTTTCTAAGTTATTAATGTAGTAACCAAATATACAAAATCATTTTACCTATATAAGTTTTTTCGCGAAAATCGGTAACCCCTTTTAGAATACAAAAAGAAACCCCTACTTATTCCTTTGGAGTAAATAATAAATATTAATTCCCAATATAGCCAAGTTGGTAATAATTATTGGCTTAGAAATTGGTTGAAGCAAAACTCCATAAAACACAAATAGTAAACACCCAAAGGAGTTTACTATTCGTAATTTTTTAACCGACTTCATTAAGAATGAAATAAGTACAGTTGCCATGGCGGCATAACCAACCCATTCTACCCATGAAATCCCTAAGAATTCCAAATTAAATGGATTTGTTTCGTTTACGATCTACTTCTGTTAAATAGATTTTTCGCAAACGTAAAAATTTTGGTGTTACCTCAACATACTCATCTTTCTGAATATATTCTAAAGCTTCTTCTAATGAGAATTTAATTGCAGGTACAATTTTAGCTTTATCATCAGCACCAGAAGAACGAACATTACTCATCTTTTTGGTTTTAGTGATATTAACGGTCATATCATCACCACGTGAATTTTCTCCAATCACCTGACCTTCGTATATATCTTCACCCGGATCAACAAAAAACTTACCTCTATCTTGTAATTTATCAATAGAATAAGGAATAGCTTGTCCTTTTTCCATAGATACTAAACTTCCATTTTGACGTTCTGGAATTCCACCTTTAAGAGGTTGGTATTCTTTAAACCTATGAGCCATTATAGCCTCACCTTGAGTTGCAGTTAATAATTGGTTACGTAAACCTATAATACCTCTAGAAGGCACCATAAATTGACAAACCATACGCTCACCTTTAGCTTCCATGCTTATCATTTCGCCTTTACGCATAGTAACCATTTCAATAGCTTTCCCAGAAACTGTTTCAGGTAAATCAATGGTCATTTCTTCAATAGGTTCACATTTTACACCATCAATTACTTTGATGATTACCTGTGGTTGTCCAATTTGCATTTCATAGCCTTCACGACGCATGGTTTCAATTAAAACCGATAAGTGTAAAACACCACGACCAAAAACAATAAACTTATCAGCACTATCAGTATCCTCAACTTTAAGCGCTAAGTTTTTCTCCAATTCTTTAGCTAAACGATCTTTAATATGACGAGATGTTACGTATTTTCCATCTTTACCAAAGAAAGGCGAATCGTTAATAGTGAATAACATACTCATAGTAGGTTCATCAATAGCAATTGTTTTTAATCCTTCAGGGTTTTCCCAATCGGCAACAGTATCACCAATTTCAAAACCTTCTAAACCAACAATGGCACAAATATCACCTGTTTGAACTTCTTCTACCTTTAAACGCCCTAGGCCTTCAAAAACATGAAGTTCTTTTATTTTAGATTTTTGAATGCTTTTATCTCTTTTTACTAAAGATATATTCTGACCAACTTTTAACTCACCACGCATTAAACGCCCAATCGCAATACGACCAGTAAATGATGAGAAATCTAAAGAGGTAATCAACATTTGTGTAGTTCCTTCAGCAATTTTCGGTGCAGGAATATGTTCAATAACCATATCTAATAATGGCTCAATGTTTTTAGTTTCATTTTGCCAATCATCACTCATCCAGTTGTTCTTAGCTGAACCATAAACGGTTGGAAAATCTAATTGCCACTCTTCAGCACCAAGCTCAAACATCAAATCAAAAACCTTTTCGTGAACCTCATCAGGCGTACAGTTTTCTTTATCAACCTTATTAATTACAACACATGGTTTTAAACCTAAATCAATCGCTTTTTGAAGTACAAAACGCGTTTGTGGCATTGGGCCTTCAAAAGCATCAACTAAAAGTAAAACACCATCAGCCATATTTAATACACGTTCAACCTCACCTCCAAAATCGGCGTGACCAGGTGTATCAATAATATTAATTTTAGTGTCTTTATAAATTACAGAAACGTTTTTTGAAGTAATTGTAATACCTCTTTCACGCTCTAAATCGTTATTATCAAGAATTAAATCACCTGTATTTTGATTGTCTCTAAATAGTTGACAATGGTACATGATTTTATCAACCAAAGTAGTTTTACCGTGATCTACGTGTGCAATAATTGCAATGTTTTTAATATTAGCCATAATAGTGCCCTTATTTTAAGCGTGCAAAGGTACGTGTTATTTAGTTAAAAATATGTTATAATTATAAGCTATTATAATTTTTGGACTTAGTATTCGTTATTTTTAAAAACAACACCTACATAGTAACCTTTAAATTTTAAATTATGCGCCAAGTCTCTCATTATACAAAACACATCCCCTACCTTTATTTCATTGCTGTTTCTGCCTATTGGTTTACCATCGTTAACAAAAGTGAAGGCCTAACCGCATACCCAATTTTATTATTTGGCATACCTTTTTTATGGCAAATTATTAAACCAAATAAAAAGCTTAATTTCACATTAGGCATCTCATTTGTATGCGTTTCATCATATTTAATTCTTGCTTTCCTGTCAGACATCCTTCATATCGTGTCGCTTTCATACGCAATAAAGCAAATTATGGTGTATGGTGGTCTGTTTGTTTTTGCCAGTTTTATAATGGCACTTTGGATAATAAAAAATAGTTTAAGCAAAAGCTTCTAAAAACATATTTTGGGCGTTACCACAAGGGTCGGGCTTTCACTACTCGCTCCCTCCTAAGGTCGGGGAGCTCAAACATGCCGTTCAATCCCTAACGCAAGCACATTTCCTAAAAGCAATGCAATAACCCCAAAATAAAGCCATATTAAAACTCCTTTTCGTAACTTTACAGCTTAAATTTTTAAGCAAATGAACCTAACTGAAGTTCCTAAATTAAAATATACCAATTCTAATAATTTCTTTTTATTATGCGGTCCATGCGCCATCGAAGGCGAAGATATGGCATTGCGCATTGCCGAAAAGGTAATTACCATAACGAATAAATTAGAAATACCTTATGTATTTAAAGGCAGTTTCAAAAAAGCAAACCGTAGCAGAATTGATAGTTTTACAGGAATAGGCGATGAAAAAGCTTTAAAAATTCTTAGAAAAGTATCCGAAACTTTCAATGTGCCAACAGTAACCGATATCCATGAGATTTCAGACGCTATAAAAGCAGCCGAATATGTTGATGTGTTACAAATCCCAGCCTTTTTAGTGCGCCAAACGGATTTGGTTGTTGCCGCAGCAGAAACCGGTAAAGTGGTAAACCTAAAAAAGGGACAATTTATGAGTCCAGAATCCATGAAACACGCTGTGCAAAAAGTTAAAGATGCCGGAAGTGATAAAGCATGGATTACAGATAGAGGCACTATGTTTGGCTATCAAGACATGATTGTCGATTTTCGTGGTATTCCAACCATGCGCAAAATGGCACCAACTGTTTTAGATGTTACCCATTCTTTACAACAACCCAACCAATCGGCAGGCGTTACAGGTGGCCGTCCTGATATGATTGAAACTATTGCCCGAGCTGGAATTGTAAATAATGTTGATGGTTTATTTATTGAAACACACTTCGACCCTGCAAATGCAAAAAGTGATGGCGCCAATATGCTTCACCTAGATAATTTGGAAAAACTCCTAACCAATCTAGTTGCAATCAGAAAAACGATCAACAGTTTATAATTTATAGTATATTAGACAAAAATCGTATTAATATAAATACTATGGAAAATAATACTCGTGGAGGTGATGCGCCTGTTAAATGCGAATTAGAAGCTAACAAAAATTATGCTTGGTGTACTTGTGGCCATAGTGAAGATCAGCCATTTTGTAATGGATCTCACAGAGCAGCAAAAGCAACAACACCATTGGTTTTTACTGTTGAAGAAGAAAAAACAGCTTACTTATGTACCTGCAAGCAAACTAAAAACCCACCATATTGCGATGGTTCTCACAACTAGTATTTAATACTTGCTAGTTTACTTATTATAAAACGATTTACCTTTCTGTTTTTTTGCTTCCTTAAGTATAGCAATAAAAACCGCATCATTAATATCTTCTAACGAGGTATAACGCAACGATTTCACAACCTTACGGTTTTCACTAACCAAATAGTCATCAAACTCAGACAGGTATGCCGAATGCCAAAAAGCAACATCTACATATTGCTTTTTATGACTTGCATTTAAATAGCAAACAGGTGTTTCTCCCAAATAATAACAAGGAATACGCCATTTATACTTTAATTCAACATCAGGAATCGTGTGCTCTATAATAACTTGAATGTGCATTAAAATAGACCGGTATGGTTCAGGTTGATTCAAGATATATTCTTCTGCTGGATTCATGGGCTCATTTTATTTCAAACTTAATTAATTTTTTAAAAAATTAGGTACATTTGATTACTAAACTAGATTTCTTAAATCTACATGAAAAAAATTCTTAGCCTAAATAATTATTTAAAATTTCTTCCATTATTAATTGTATATATAATTATTTGCCTAATTAAACAACAAAACATACTTGTTGGTGATGAAGATGATTATTTATTGTTTGCAGATAATTTACTTAATGGGTTTTATGCCAATCCTGAGCATGAGTATAGCTTTTTATGGAATGGCCCCGGGTACCCAATTTTTTTAATGGTTTTTAGGTTTTTAAATGTTTCCTTATTGATTCCCAAACTCTTTAACTGTCTATTTATTTATTTAGGAGTCATTTATTTCTTTAAAAGTCTTTCTCAATTAATAAATGAAAAAAAAGCTTTTTATATATCCATTATACTCGGTCTTTTTTACCCCTTTTTAGTAGAAGCATTGCCATATTTATTAACAGAGTCTTTAAGTTTTCTGCTAGTTTCTTTATTTACTTATTCCTTTTTAATTTATTTAGAACACAAAAGTGAAAAACACAAATGGGCAGCGTCGTTATCTTTAGGTTATTTAATATTAACAAAAATATTTTTTGCCTATGTTATAATATTTACATTAGTGTTTATTTTGCCTTTTTTATTTTATAAAAAAACTAGAATGAAAGCCCGAGACTACAGCTTGGTTTTATTTTTAGGATTTTGCTTTACAATTCCCTATTTGTTTTACACTTACTCACAAACCGATAAACTATTGTACTATAGTAATGCTGGAGGTATGAGTTTATATTGGATGAGTAGCCCTTATGAAAATGAATTAGGCGATTGGCATTCTTTTGAAACTTTAAGCAAAAAACCAGAAATTTATAAAAATCACATGGCATTTATAAATACCATAGAAAGCTTACCTCCAGTCAAGAAAGATTCAGCCTTAAAAACCAAGGCTATTGAAAATATAGTTAATAATAAGAATAAATTTTTCAAAAATTGGCAATCCAATCTGGGCAGGCTATTTTTTGACTACCCTTATTCTTTTCAAAAACCTAATATTAGTATACTTCGTCAATTAATACCTCGTAGCATACTATTAATTCTTTTAATAATTACTTTTGCTTTAAGTCTTAAACATATAAAACATCTAAATCCTATAATAATTATTTTTGGTGTTATTTCGGTAGTCTATATTGGCGGTATTAGTTTATTATCAGCCTACCCTCGTTTTCTGTATATCATTTTGCCTATGTTATTATTATGGATAAGCTATGTATGTGATAAATACATCAAAATTTCTGTAAAATAGATGACTAGCTTAAATTTAATAAGGATGATTAAACCAACAAATCTCTAGAATCTATTAATTAATAAACATCTAATTCCAAACTTAACAAAAATTTATATTGAATAATTCAAAAATATTTATTTACTTTGCAATTCAAAGTACTTTTATATGGAATCAAAAGATTATTTAAAAGACATTAGTGATATTAAAGATATGATGAACAAATCATCTCGCTTTATATCGCTTAGTGGATTATCAGGAATACTTGCTGGTATTTATGCTTTAGTTGGAG
>NZ_JBATHX010000306.1:0-4009 GCF_049667265.1 Algibacter sp.
TTTGGAAATTTCAAAAACCTATTGAAAGACATGGCTTTGCACCCAATGATGGGTATTTATTTAAGTCACTATAACAATCCAAAAAGTAATCCAGACGAAAACACCCATCCAGATGAGAATTTTGCTAGAGAAATTATGCAATTATTTACCATTGGACTTTATGAATTAAACCAAAATGGTACCTATATTTTAGATGGTAACGGCGATAGAATTCCTACTTACAATAACGACGATATTAAAGAATTTGCTAAAATCTTCACAGGTTTAGGAGCCGGCGCAGTCATAGAAAACCCTTGGGGCGTTACGCCGCAATTTGGTGTAAACCAATATTTAGCGTTAAAAGATACTCCCATGGCCATGTACGATGAATTTCATGAACCTGGAGAAAAAAAATTGCTTAACGGTCAAGTAGTACCAAGTGGACAATCGGGAATTCAAGATATAGAATCGGGAATTGATAATTTATTCAACCATCAAAATGTGGGTCCGTTTATAGCTTTACGGCTTATTCAACAGTTGGTAAAATCTAATCCATCAGCGGCATATATTTCTAGAGTAAGTACGGCTTTTAATAATACAAAAGGGGTTCGCGGTGATATGAAAGCGGTCATAAAAGCTATTTTATTAGATGATGAAGCCAGAAGTTGTAGTTGGATGGAAAACCCAACAAGTGGCAAATTAATAGAGCCTATGCTTCGGTATTTTAACGTTGCAAGACAATTGGATTTAGATAATGAAGAAAGCGAAAACTGGAATGTAGCCTATAATTTTTACCAAGCCACAGGGCAATCTTCTTTAGCAGCACCACATGTTTTTAATTTCTTTTTACCGGCTTATGTACCAAATACTGAATTTACAAATGCCAATTTGGTAGGCCCAGAATTTGAAATACATAATTCGGCTACAAGTATCAATTATATAAATGAGGTTGATTTATGGACATTTCCGCAGTATTACTCCATTCTAGATACCTGGGATTTAGATATGGAAGGCCGACCCTTAGATTTTGAAGCTTTAAAATATTATGCAAAAGATAGCGAAGTTCTGATTAATCAATTAGACAAATTATTTACACGTGGGCAATTATCAAATGAAACAAAACAACTCATTATAAATGCTGTTGACCCGATTGTAAATGATTGGAATGCCGATTTTCAATATACCGATTTAAGAGTAAAAATGGCCTTATACCTGATACTCATAAGTCCGGATTATACCATCCTTAAATAGCAAAAAATGACTGCCCATAAAAAACATATGTCGAGAAGAAAATTTATTGGAGACTCCTGTGCTGCACTAGGTTACACGACGCTATTTTCGTCTTTAATAAACTTAAAAGCTATGGCAGCATCCGCCATGGATAACACCTCGCTTATTACACTTGGTGGCGATTATAAAGCCCTTGTGTGTGTATTACTTGGTGGTGGAAACGATTCGTTTAACATGCTAATTCCCAAAGGGAATACGGAATATAATGAATATGCAACTACCCGATCAAATTTAGCCATTCCGCAAAATGATGTGTTGCAAATAAATCCTATAACTACCGATGGAAGAACCTTTGGATTGCACCCATCTATGCCAGATATGCAACAATTATTTGAGAATGGAAATTTAGCTTTTCTTTCTAACGTAGGAACTTTAATAGAGCCTTCAAGTAAAACAGATCTTTTAAATGGTGTTGTAAAAACACCTTTGGGTTTATTTTCGCATGCCGATCAAATTCAGCAATGGCAAACAGGCCGCCCACATGAAAGAACAAATACAGGTTGGGGAGGAAAAATTGCAGATTTAGTGCAAAGCATGAATGCCAATCAAAATATATCCATGAATATCTCCTTAGGAGGAAGTAATATCTTTCAACGCGGACATGATATTATTCCTTATTCCATTAGTAATAATGGTAGTATTGGGATAAATGGGTATGGTGGATCTGGGCAATTTAACGAGCTTAAAACGGCAGCATTAAATACCATGTTAGAAAGAGATTATCAAGATATTTATAAAAACGCATACAAAAGCACCATCAAAACATCCAACGAGGCCAATTTAGAGTTTCAAGGTGCTATTGACGGTATTTCAGATTTCAGCACCATACTGCCGGTGTATAATAATTTAGCAGCACAATTTAGAATGGTTGCAAAAACTATCGCTTCAAGAGATACTTTAGGATTTTCCAGACAGATATTTTTCGTTGACATTGGTGGTTGGGATCATCATGATGAACTACTAATAAATCAAAGCAATAAATTGGCTGAAGTTAATCAAGCTTTAAAATATTTTAATGATGTGATGACAGAGTTAAATGTAAATGATTGCGTAACCACTTTTAGTATTTCGGATTTTGCAAGAACGCTCACCTCGAATGGGAATGGAACAGATCATGCTTGGGGTGGAAACACATTTATGATGGGCGCAGCAGTTAACGGAAAAGATATTTATGGAAGTTTTCCAAGCTTAGATTTAAATAGCGACCTCATGGTTGATGGTAGTGTCATTATTCCTACTACAGCCGCCGATTTATATATGGCTGAATTAGCCTTATGGTTTGGTGTTCCAGCATCCGAGCTTGCCACAGTTTTACCAAATATTTCAAATTTTTATGATACAGCTTCTGGTGTTGCACCATTAGGTTTTATGAATACGTTATGATGAAAAAACAAAGTATATCCCTATTCCTTTTTGCGATGTTGAGTGTCCAGCTCATGCAATCGCAATGCTATCCAGACAGGCATAGCACAAACTGGTTTGATGGTTGGGTATCTTGTAATATTTCTCAAAACCCAATAACGTCATACGGAGAAACGCATTGGATCATGTATGATTTAGGTTATGATTATATTTTAAATGAAACCAAATTTTGGAATGCTAACGAGCCTAAAAACTTAAACTATGGCATTAATGCATATAATTTAGATTATTCATTGGACGGCGTTACATGGGTGAATTTAGGCGAATTTAATATGGAACAAGCCTCAGGATTATCAACCTATGAAGGTGATGAAGGGCCTGATTTTAATTCTGCGAAAGCGCGATACGTATTAATTACACCAAGCTCTAATTATGGTGGTAGCTGTTATGGATTAAGTGAATTAAAAATTTCAGTAACCGATCCGTTTTTAGATATCTCGGAAGAAGATGGTTTTAATGCATCCGTTTACCCAAATCCGTTTGTTGACGATATTTCTTTAAGAATTGCTGCCTTAGATGAAAGCACCCCTTTAGCTTATACATTATATGATATTTTAGGCCGTTCCATTATTGAAAATAGTTTAACGATGACGGAAGGAAATGATACGTATCAATTAGCGTTAAACGGAAAAAATTTATCCATTGGAATTTACATTTTAAAAGTGATTCAAAATGGGAAAGAACAATCGTTTAAACTGATTAAGAGAAAATAACAAACTACTTCAAGACAAGTACTTGAATACTAAATTCCAAAAAACAAAAAGCTAAATTCCAAAAAGTCAACAGTCAGCTATGTCATTAAATGACATAATTGTAAATCATGAGGAAGTGAAAAATAGCACCGGCTAACACAAACAAATGCCAAATAACATGATTAAATGGTATTTTTTGAACGGCGTAAAAAACAATACCAACCGTATAAGACAGACCACCTGCAAATAGAAATAAAATGCCATGATCACCCATTTCACTTGATAAGTTTGAAAAATCGAAAATAATAAGCCAACCCATTACTAAATAAAGTAAGGTTGAAAACACTTCAAATCTTCCTGTAAAAAATAGTTTTAAAATAACACCAAAAGCAGCAATCCCCCAAACCACGAAAAAAAGTGTCCAACCTAAAGTTTGCTCCAGAGAAATTAGGCAAACCGGCGTATAGGTTCCTGCAATTAAAAAGTAAATACTTATGTTGTCTATAATTCTGAAATAATGCCTATACTTCTCCCCTTTTGCAGCATGATAAAAAGTTGAAGCCGTAAAAAGAACAATGATGGAAACCCCATAAACAATAACGCTAAATAAGCTCCAATCTGTTTTA
>NZ_JBATHX010000307.1:0-4956 GCF_049667265.1 Algibacter sp.
ATATAAAGTAAGTTGTGAAGAACTAGATTTTCTAGTTCAGCAAGCTAAATTAAATGGCCAAGTTTTAGGAGCAAGAATGATGGGTGGAGGCTTTGGTGGTTGTACTATTAATATAATTTCTAAAGGTGCTGCTGATTCTTTTAAAACAAATGTTTTAAAAGAATACAAGTTAAAATTCAATAAAAATTGCTCTTTCTGTTCGGTTAAGCTCTCTAATGGAACACATGTAATAAATTAGAGATGCATAGTTTTTATTATGGTTTTAAAATAAAAAAGTCGAAGATTAATCTCCGACTTTTTGGTTACTTTCTTTGTAGCGAGAGGGGGGCACGATCCCCCGACCTCCGGGTTATGAATCCGACGCTCTAACCAACTGAGCTACCTCGCCTAATTTAAGGCTGCAAATATAAAAACAATATTAATGTAAGCAAACAGAACTTAGGTAAAATATTTTTAAAAATTGTTGTTATTCTTATCAATTAATGTATATATTGAGCAACATAAATTTAAAAGTACTTATGGCCGATAAAGTAAAATTTGATATTGAATTTCCAATACAAGCCTCACCTCAATTATTATATCAATATGTTTCGACACCATCAGGATTGTCTGAATGGTTTTCAGATAATGTAAATTCTCGCGGCGAATATTTTACTTTTATTTGGGACGATAGTGAAGAAAAAGCGAAACTTTTAAATAAAAAGAGTGGTGAAAGAATTAAATTTAGATGGGTTGAAGATGAAGAAGATGATCAAACCTATTTTTTTGAAATAAGAATTCAAGTTGATGAAATTACTAAAGATGTATCTTTAATGATTACTGATTTTGCTGAAGAAGATGAAATTGAAGAAGCCAAAATGCTTTGGGAAAATCAAATTTCTAGTTTAAAACAAGTATTAGGTTCGGCCTAATTTTTAATAGTATAATTTAAATTATATTTGTCCCGCTTTTAATTTATTAGCGGGATTTTTTTATGATAAATTTTAACGGAACTCTTTTAAAAGAAAACAATATTTTATCCTTTCAAAACAGAGGATATTCATATGGTGATGCACTTTTTGAAACTATAAAAACCAGCTACGGGAAAATCTTGTTTTGGGAAGATCATTATTTTAGACTCATGGCATCGATGCGTATTTTGCGCATGGAAATACCAATGAATTTTACAATGGAATTTTTGAGTGACGAGATTCATAAAACGTTAGAGGCAAACCAATTAGAAAAATCATCAGCTAGAGTAAAATTGATGGTGAATAGAAATGAAGGTGGTTATTACAATCCTGAAACTAACGATATTAGTTTTATTATCTCAGTAAAACCAATTCAAGAAGATTTTTATATTTTAAATACTGATTTTTACGAAGTTGATTTATTTAAAGATTATTTCATTGCACCTGGTTTGCTCTCCACATTAAAAACCAATAATAAAGTGTTAAATGTAATTGGAAGTATTTACGCTAAAGAGAACAACTTAAATAACTGTATACTTTTAAATACAAATAAGCATGTTATTGAAGCGCTTAATGGTAATATATTTTTAGTAAACGGAAATGTGATTAAAACGCCTCCTATTTTAGATGGTTGTTTAAAAGGCATTATGCGTACCCAATTATTAAATATTATAGATGCGTTACCCGATTATGAAATAGTAGAAGAGTCTATTTCTCCATTCGAACTTCAAAAAGCTGACGAAATGTTTGTTACAAATGTGATACAAGGTATACAGCCAATAAGTAAATACAGAAAGAAAATGTATACTAATGAAGTCTCTAAAATGTTACTTCAAAAATTAAATGTAAAAATAAGACTAAGTTAGTTAAAGCTCGGGTTTTCTGGAGCGTTAGACCAAATGCTGTATTCGCCACCAAACTCTAGCATTTTTTCCTTCCAGAAAGTTTCATAATCTTTTTCGATTATATTTTTCTTGTAAATGTTTTTGGTAACTACCCAAGAATTTGCTTTTAATTCACTTTCTAATTGACTTGAATCCCAACCGGAATACCCAAGAAAAAACCGTATATCATTTTCT
This sequence comes from Algibacter sp., assembly GCF_049667265.1. GTDB lineage: Bacteria > Bacteroidota > Bacteroidia > Flavobacteriales > Flavobacteriaceae > Algibacter_B. The sequence continues at coordinate 2,030 of NZ_JBATHX010000307.1, forward strand.
TTTATCGTATCATCCTGAATTAATTCTGCAACCTTTGAGAAATCGCCTCCCCAATAAATACCTAATGAAATTTCGATACTATCTGGAATTAAATCGGGAATTTTATGAATAAAATATAGATTATCTTGTTCAACAGGACCTCCATTGTAAACTTTAAATGTGGCTTCAACCTCTGGTATTAAATCGTTTATGGTGTAATCAAGTGGTTTATTAAGAATAAATCCAATAGAACCTTCAAGAGTATGATCTGCTAATAAAACGATGGATCTGTTAAAAGAAACGTCGCCAATAATTGCAGGTTCAGCGATTAATAAATCTCCTTTTTTGGGTTTTGTTGTCACCATATTTTGAGTAATTAACAACTAAATCTAATATTTATTTATTAAACATGCAACTGTTTTAATAAGATATAAAAAAAATGCCTTCATAAAATGAAGGCATTTTCGATATTAATTTACTGATTAACTAGTTTACTGCACTTGCTAAATCAGATCCTGCTTTAAACTTAACAACGTTTTTAGCTTTAATTTTGATTGTTTGTCCTGTTTGAGGGTTTCTTCCGTCTCTTGCAGCTCTTTTAGAAACTGACCAAGAACCAAAACCTACTAAAGAAACTCTGTTACCTTTTTGTAAAGCACCTTCTATTTCAATAATAGCACATTCTAAAGCTTTTTTAGCAGCGGCCTTAGTAATTCCTGCATGTTCTGCCATTGCATCGATTAAATCTGTTTTGTTCATAATATAAAAGTTTAATTATTAATAAAAATGGTTAAATATTTTTTTAACCTCTACAAATTTATACGGATTATGCAATCACACAAGTAATAGCAAGGGAAAAACGCCGTTTTGTTGATAACTCAAGGCATTTGTTAATAAAGGCAATGCATTTCGTCGATTATTTACAAATATCAATGAGAATAAGGGTTTACAGCATTTTAGCATTTGCTTCAAATGTATATCCATTTAATAAGGATTTTATGTCCATCGTACGCTTTCCTGGTAGCTTTATTTCTTTAATTTTAATGTATCCATTTGTAACTGCAACTTTTAATTCATTTTTTGATGCTTCTATTGTACCAATGTCTTTTGAATGTATAAAAGATTCCTTTTCGGCGGCATATATTTTTATGTCTATTTCATCATTGCCGTTAATTAATGTACACCAAGCAGCAGGATACGGGCTTAATCCTCTAATTTTATTGTAAATATTATCTAAAGAATCATTCCAATTGATTTTACAATTGTCTTTATTAAGCTTATAAGCGGTTTTGATGTCTTTAATTTCCTTTTGAGGAGTTGTTGATGCCTTTTCTTTTTCAATTAAAGCAATAGTCTTTAAAACTAATTTACTTCCCATTCCCATAAGTTTGTCATGTAAACTTCCAGCGTTTTCATTTGATGCGATTTCAGTCTCTTCTTGCAAAATCATATCGCCGGTATCAATTTTCTCATCAATAAAAAAGGTAGAAACCCCAGTTTTGGTTTCTCCATTAATTATAGCCCAATTAATTGGCGCAGCACCGCGATAGTTTGGTAAAAGTGACGCGTGCAAGTTGAAAGTGCCATATTTAGGCATTTGCCATACTACTTTTGGTAACATTCTAAATGCCACAATAACTTGAAGATTTGCATTTAGTAATTCTAATTCATTTAAAAAAGCTTCATTTTTTAAATTGGTAGGTTGTAAAATATTTAATCCTTCAGATTTTGCATATAGCTTTACTGCACTTTCATGTAATTTACGTCCACGACCTGCTGGTTTATCTGGCGCTGTAATAACTCCAACAATGTTGTATTTGTTTTCTACCAAAGTTTTTAATGTAGCGACGGCAAAATCTGGCGTGCCCATAAAAACAATTCTTAAATCCCTCATGTATGGCTTAATTTATATGTGTTTGCTGGTGTAATGGTTATAATTTGATGTTCCATAAGCAATTTCAAAACGTTTTTTAATTCGGTTTCAGAACATTTTATTTGACTGCTTAGATTTCTCGAAGATTGATCACCAGTTTCTAATATTTCAATTACTCGATTTTTAATAGTCTTTATATCTTGTGGTGCTTTGCTTTTTTTTGAATTTATACAAACCGAACAAATTCCGCAAGGTTTCATTTCTTTTTCACCAAAATAGGCGAGGAGTTGCATGCTTTTACAAACCGAATCGTTTTCAACATAACGAAGCATCGCTTTTACTTGTTGCTGCTTTAATTTATTTTGTTGCTCTATTATAGAAGCGATTCTGTTTATAGTTTTATCATCTTCTCGTGGCTCGATAAAAGTAACTTGTGCATCAGTTTTAGCTAAATTTAGGCTAATTATGGCATCATGTTCCAATTGCTGTAAAGTATTTACTAATGTACTTTCGGTTACCGAAGCTTTATCAATAATTTTACCTAAATCAATTTTTGTGATATGATCAAAAATACCACCATACATTCTAAGTATCGATTTTACGATAATGGCATATTCCTGATGTGTTTCTAAATAATGAAAGAGTGCATTGTTTGATATAATAAATTGCACCGTTACCTTATTCTTAAACTGTTTTGATAAAGTTATAACACTATTTCTGTCTAATATTAAAAGCGCATTATAGCATAAAATTGAACTAAATTCATAAGTTTTGCAAAAGGTATTAAAATCAAAATCAAAGGTTAGATATTCACCTTCGCCATAGGATATTTGAAAATAGTTGCACAATTTTCGATATACTTGTTTAACAAAATCTACAGTAGGTAAAACACCTAAAAACTGATTTTTCACTAAAACTTCATCGCTATTATTTTTTAAGATTACGGCAAATGCTTTGTCACCATTTCGCCCAACTCTTCCTGCTTCTTGAAAATAACTTTCTATACTTTCTGGTAAATTTAAGTGAATAACCGTTTTTACATCAGGTTTATCAATACCCATACCAAATGCATTGG
>NZ_JBATHX010000308.1:0-6009 GCF_049667265.1 Algibacter sp.
GCAAACTTAACTATTAACTTAGAGCCAATACTTAATAAGTAATGTTCAACGTAAAAGATATAAGAAAAGACTTCCCGATACTTTCACGTAAAGTAAACGGTAAACCCTTGGTGTATTTTGATAATGCTGCCACATCACAAACGCCACAACAGGTTATTGATGTTATTGTAGATTATTATTCAAACTACAATGCCAATATTCATCGTGGGGTTCATACCTTAAGTCAAGAAGCCACTGATTTATACGAACAAGCACGACTAAAAATACAAGCACATTTTAATGCAAAGTTCTCACACGAAATTATTTTCACATCAGGAACAACACACAGCATTAATCTTGTTGCAAATGGCTTTTCAGCATTACTGAACAAAGGCGATCACATTATAGTTTCAGCTTTAGAACATCACAGTAATATTGTGCCTTGGCAAATGTTATGCGAGCGCACAGGAGCTATTCTGAAAGTCATCCCAATGAATGAGGAAGGCGAACTCGTTATGTCTCAATTCGATGAGTTACTATCAGAAAAAACAAAATTGGTGTTTGTAAATCATATTTCAAACGCATTAGGAACCATAAATTCTATTGAATACATTATTGAAAAAGCGCATCAAGTTGGTGCAGCCGTTTTAGTTGATGGCGCACAATCTGCCCCACACATAAAACCAGATGTTCAGGCTTTAGATGTCGATTTCTACGTAACATCGGCTCATAAAATGTGCGGCCCAACAGGTGTTGGTATGCTATATGGAAAAGAAGCATGGTTAAAAAAACTACCTCCTTATCAAGGCGGTGGTGAAATGATTGCCGAAGTGACTTTTGAAAAAACTACTTATGCCGATTTACCTCATAAATTTGAAGCAGGAACACCAAACATCTGTGGAGGCATTGCCTTTGGAGCTGCTATCGATTATATGAATAGCATTGGTTTTGAAAATATTGCAGCTTACGAAAACGAGCTTTTAAAATATGGCACCGAAAAATTACTCCAAATTGAAGGTTTAAAAATCTACGGTACTTCAAAACATAAAACATCTGTGATTTCTTTTAATTTAGAAGGCATTCACCCTTATGATGTTGGCACCATTTTAGACAAACTAGGAATAGCGGTTAGAACAGGGCACCATTGTGCACAACCTATCATGGATTTTTATAAAATTCCAGGAACGGTAAGAGCCTCTTTTGCTTTCTACAATACAAAAGAAGAAATTGATACTTTAGTTGAAGGTGTTAAAAAAGCTAAAATGATGTTGTCTTAAAATCAAAATTCATTTTTCTATATATACCTTACTTATTTATTTATTGTTAATTATTTAACACCGGCATGTATTTTGTCGAATAATTAACATTTTATTTATCAAATCTTTAGTTTTTTTTCAAAATAATTATATCTTCAGCATCGACTAATTCAAATAATTAATAAAAATGAAAAAAATTCTTCTAAGTATGGCTGCCATAGCCTTACTATTCACAGCCTGTGATGCTGACAAAAATGAAATTAACGAGGATCAATCTGTAAAAGTTGATATGAGCGACTTTTATGTTTACACAGATACATCCGACGACTTACTTTCAAAACCAACAAAAAGTAAAAATAAGGTTAAGACCTGCCATACTATGAACGTGCTCAACAAACAACTTGATGCCAATCCTGGACTTGCTAAAAAAATGTATGATATTGAATACCATACAAGAAGTATTATAGCCGCTAAAGGAAAACCAACCAAACCCGGTAATGGTGGCGGAGGAAATGGTGGCGGTGGAGAAGAGCCAACTCCAGTCTTAGGTGTTATTAATATTCCTGTAAACGTGATTGTGGTTTACAGCAACTCTAACGAAAATATTAGTAATGCTCAAATAAGTTCTCAAATTGCTGTTTTAAATGATGACTTTACAAAAGCTAATAATGATGTAAATCAAGCACCTTCAGAATTTGCTGGATTAGCAGCAGATAGCGAAATCACATTTACTCTTGCAAATACTTTTAGATATTCTAGCTCAACAACGTCTTGGGGTACCAGTAATGCTGTAAAAAATGCTTATCCTCCTGTTTCACCAGAAACTCATTTAAACATTTGGGTATGTAACATTGGTGGCGGTATTTTAGGGTATGCACAATTTCCAGGTGGTAATTTAGACACTGATGGTGTGGTATGCTCTCCACAATATTTTGGAACTACTGGATATGTTCAAGCGCCTTTTGATGAGGGAAGAACAATGACTCATGAGGTAGGTCATTATTTAAATTTACGTCACATTTGGGGAGATGGCAGATGCAAGCAAGATGATTTTGTTTCTGATACACCTTCATCTGACGGACCAAATTATGGTTGCCCATCATACCCTACAGTAAACTGTAAATCAAATGATATGACCATGAATTATATGGATTATGTTGATGATGCTTGTATGTACATGTTCTCTGAAGGGCAAAAAGACAGAATGCGAGCAATATTTGCTTCTGGTGGCGCAAGAGAAAGCATCCTGCTTCCATAAAAGCTACAAATTAAAGATTATTAAAAAGACGCCCATTTTGGCGTCTTTTTTGTATCATTAAATTAAACATATAATATATCATGAAAATTCTTTTTTTTCTAATGTCTATTTCTTTAATTAATAAAGATTGTTCACCTCAAATGGAACAAGAACATATAAGCATTGAATATACTGAAAGCACAAGAGGGTCATATCTTCAAGTTCAATTAAAAAACAATGTCATAACCATATACCGTGAAAGAAGTGCGGCACCAATAATAAAAGAGTATCCAGAGGCAGCTTGGTATAATTTATTAATGGAACTTAAAAAAATTAAAATAGACCAGCTTCAAAACTTTAAAATTCCATCAGAAAATCATCACGTTGATGGTGCCAAAATAGCTTTTTTGAAAATAACAAAAAACAATAAAATCCATCAATCAAAAAACTTCGATCATAACAATCCTCCTAAAGAAGTAGCAGTTATAGTTAAAGAAATCTTATCTATTGTCGAAAACATTGATTAAGAATGTTTCTTATCGTATTTTTGTATAAAATTGAAACTATGAGTATTGAAGAGATTCAAAATGAAATAATAGACGAATTCTCAATGTTTGAAGATTGGGAAGAACGTTACCAATATATGATTGATTTAGGGAAAGATTTACCCTTAATTGACGACCAATACAAAACCGACAGCAACATTATTAAAGGTTGCCAAAGTAAAGTATGGGTGCATGCTGAAATGAAAGATGATAAAATTGAATTTACTGCCGATAGTGATGCCATTATCACAAAAGGTATTATAGCTATTCTAATTCGTGCATTTTCAAATCAACATCCAAAAGATATTATTAATGCCAATACTGATTTTATTGATAAAATAGGATTAAAAGAACATTTATCACCAACCCGAGCTAATGGTTTAGTAAGTATGGTGAAACAATTAAAAATGTATGCGATTGCGTACCAAACACAACTTAATTAGTGAAGTCGTATGTTGTTAAGTCGTAAAGCTGTTTTTAGAGCTTCCGACTAAACAATAAACAACTAAACAACAAACATTAAAATATGAGTGATACCATAGATACAGCCGAATTAGGTGAAAAAATAGTTAACGTTTTAAAAACCATTTACGACCCAGAAATACCTGTTGATATTTACGAGTTAGGTTTAATCTACGACGTATTTGTTAATGAAGATAACGATGTTAAAATCTTAATGACTTTAACAACGCCAAACTGCCCTGTTGCAGAAACCTTGCCTTTAGAGGTTGAAGAAAAAGTGAAATCATTAAATGAAGTAAAAAATGCCGAGGTTGAAATCACTTTTGATCCACCATGGACACAAGAATTAATGAGTGAAGAGGCAAAGCTGGAATTAGGCATGCTATAAAATTAATTGGCAGTCTCAGTATTCAGTAAAACTTAACGACACACAACTAAACAACAATTTTTTTTGAAAGACGAAATCATAAATCGCGTAGCGAATAGCAAACTTGTTACTATTGACCTTGAAGATTATTATCCAAAAGGGCAAAGGGTGCTTTTTGATATTAAAGATTGGCTCTATGAAGGTTTCGTGCTGCGTGAAAAAGATTTTAGAGCTCAAGTGGCAGCATTTGATTGGAGCCAATACCAAAATCATTATGTAGCCCTAACTTGCAGTTCCGATGCTATTATTCCAGGTTGGGCATATATGCTTTTAAGTATTCAATTGGAACCTTATGTGAAAAAGGTAATTGTTGGCGATTTAGAAATTTTAGAAACTTCCATTTACCAAGATATTATCAATAATCTAGATATCTCAGACTTCAAGGACCAACCTATTATTATAAAAGGTTGCTCAAATAAACCGGTTCCACAAAACGCTTACATTATGCTTTCCAACAAGTTACAACCTTATGCTAAGTCCATTATGTATGGCGAAGCATGTTCTTCTGTACCGCTTTATAAGAAAAAGTGATTTTTATGTGACTAAACATTGTTAATTGCGTCTAAATATTATATTTGCAAAAATTTTTAACAAAAATTAAAATCATGAAAAAAATATTTTTCACTTTATTATTATGTGTTAGCGTTATATCATTAAACGCTCAAACAAAAGAAGAATTACAAGCGCAAAAAGCTGAAAAACAAGCGGTAGCTGATGCTGCACAAGGTGAAGCTAATGCTTTACAAGCGCAAATTGATGCCCTTCCAGGTTGGAGAAAAGGAGCTTTTGGTACTATTGGTGGTAGCTTATCTAACTTCAACAATTGGTATTCTCAAGGAGCACCAAACAATGCCTCTGGAAACATTGGATTTACAGTAAATGCTTTTGCTAATTTAATTGAAGATAAATTCTTTTGGAGAAACTCTTTAACAACTAATTTAAATTGGGTAAAATTAGATAATAAAGATGTTGCCACTGATGATGATAGCTTTAACCCTACGACTGACGTTTTTGGTATTTCCTCATTATATGGTAGAAATATTGCTAAAAACATAGCTGTTTCTGGTTTAGCTGAATACAGAACCACATTATTAGACAACTTTAATGACCCTGGTTATTTAGATGTTGGTGTTGGTGCTACTTGGACTCCTATTGAAAACTTAATAGTAGTAATTCACCCATTAAACTACAACTTTGTTTTTGCTAAAAATGATGCTGTTTTTCAATCATCTTTAGGTGCTAAAATTGTTGCTGATTATACAAGACAAATTGGAGCTGTAAACTTTAAAACTAACTTCTCTACTTTCCAAAGTTATAAATCTAGCGATTTATCAAACTTTACTTGGGCTAACTCATTTGGTTATACTTTATGGAAAATGATTGGTGTTGGTTTTGATTTTGGTTTAAGAAGCAATAAACAAGAAGCCTTAAACTATGCTTTAACTCAAACTCCAGCAACTGCAACTGGTTTTGACGATGTTGATAATAAATTACAAACATATTACACGCTTGGTTTAAGCTATAAATTCTAATTAGCTTTAGTTACACCAAAAAATACTTTAAAAAATGCGCTTTCTTGAAATAAGGAAGCGCATTTTTTTTGTTTAAGGGTTACATGGGTAGCTTGACTTTGTCAGAAAAAATAGCTAACTTCGTTTAACAATCGATAAAGTTCATTGAAACGGAACTTTATCTTTGCATTGTACACAAGCTCTGAAAAGCCATACGCACAGTCAAGCACATTTTATTTTTTCGTGCCTCAAAAACAAAAAGAGCTTGCCTTTTCCCACCGCATATTAAAATTGAATGATAATTTTTATACTCATTGAGTGAGTATATTGAAAATGTTCTTTACATTAGTGGACTGAATTAAAAAAATTCAAAAATGAACCGGATAAAAGAGGTATTAGAACAGAAAGGAATAAAGCAAATTTGGTTGGCTGAAAAATTAGGAAAGAGCTACAATATGGTTCACTCTTACGCTCAAAATAAAAGACAACCAAGTTTAGAAGATTTATACAAAATAGCTGAAATACTAAATGTCGAAGCCAAAGAATTATTAATTGAAAGAACCAAGTATAAGAATGTTGAATAGTATAGAAG
>NZ_JBATHX010000309.1:0-7078 GCF_049667265.1 Algibacter sp.
AAACGTTACTTTTTAGTGTATTTTGATACACCCGCTTACCTAAAATGTTATAAATTTCAATGTTTTTTACTCCTGCAATATTTTGAAATGAAATCGTAAATCTATCTTTAACTGGATTTGGATATATTTTTATTGAAGATGAATTTAAACCTGTATCTTTTATGCTTAAAGTTTGGCTTGTAGGAATAGCTTCCCACACACTTCTTGTATCTGATTCTGGGACAATACTGTGTGTTACGGTTCCATCTGTTTCTTGATACAGAAATCTACCAGCGGTTCTAGATTCGAATCTATAAGTATCATCAACATCATTATAATCAATCTTCCACGTTTTATCTGTGTCCGTTGATGGTGAGGCTGTGTTTGTACTCACAACTACATAAGCGCCTCCGGGACCACCAGCACCTGGTGCACGAAGTATTCCATAAGTTTCACTATCAATATTAAAAAATTCTCCACTTTCTACAAACTTCCAATGTGTGTTTTGTGGCTCACCAGAATTTGTCATAGTAACTGCTGTAGCACTTACTCCTGCATCAGTTAAGAATTGTCCTGTAGCTACATTTCTCAACCTATATATGTCGTTAGATGGTGGAGGTGTTCCGCTATCTTCAACTTCTTCTCTTTGATACGTGGTATTTGCCCATCTAAATTGAGCTCGACCTCCTCTTACTCTGTAGGCACCATATCTAATACCAGATTCTAAACCTCTTTCTGGCTCAGGAATATTATAATTAAAGGCTTCGCCTCCAATTACAGCATCGCAATAATGTATTTTTTTTGTAGGATCGGTTGGATCTTCTCTAAAACCTACCTCTAACTCAAAATCAACTTCTTCATTTTTATTAACTCGTTTTAGAAAAACAACTTCTCTTCCGCTGCCTTCTCCTCCACGTTCTAAGATACGTTCGGCGTAAATATCAAAAGCCACTTGCTTGTCTGCATTAATACCTTCACCATAAACTGGATGTGCTCTATACAAACAAATAGCAGGATCATTAGAGCCTCCACCTCCTGAATGTTTACCTTTGGCTTGTGCTAAATAACTTCCGTTTTGACCAAAAGAACCTCCATCGCCGACTTCTAATATTCTAACAATCCCTGTGAATCTTGCAAAACTCCCCACTCCAGTTTCTCCAGACCTTGGTAAAGAACGCTCTATCCTGGGTTGCAACGTTGCTCCATCCCAATGATTAGAACCATCAGTAATATTATAAACGCCCCAAGTTTTTCCATAAACAGTACTTTCTGAGTAATCTGAGTAGCAACTTCTATCATCAGCAGTTCCTACATTAACAGCGTTTGGTATATCTACATTTCTTGTACTATTGTTTTCGAATTCACCAGAAGCTGGACAAGTCAGATCTGTACTTGTATCTTCATCTGGAGCTATCTCTGTAGGTGTTTCTGCAAAGGGAATGAGTTCCCAATTACTTCTATCATCCGTTGCAGAAACAACAACATGGGTTACGGTTCCATTTGCATCATGATACATATATCTACCACTATTGCCCGATTGAAACCTATAGGTGTCGTTTGTTTGATCGTGTTGTATTGTCCATACTTTATCACCATCAGTTGCGGGCGAAGCTTTAGTGGTACTAACAACTACGTAAGCTCCTCCTGGACCACCAGCACCTGGTGCGCGTAAAATTCCTAAAACTTCACTATCAATGTTATAAAATGCTCCGCTTTGTACAAAAGTAAAATGTGTGTTTTCTGCATCGCCAGAATCTGTCATAGTAACTGCAGTTGCACTTACACCTGTATCTGTTAGGTATTGGCCGGTAGCCACATTTCTGAATCTAAAAATGTCGTCAGAAGGCGGCGCGTCTTGTGCTGTTAAAAAAAGTGAAAAGAACGCAAAACCGAAGAATAAGATAGATTTAAAAGTAATAATTTTCATAGGTTTTTTTTAGTTTAGAAGTAAAAATCATTATTAAATAAAATTTACTTATTATAAAATTACTATGATTTTACTTTAAAAGTATCCTGAACTATCCTGTCTATAGGGTAAACAATCCAATTATTGGTTAAAACACATTTTTACTCACAACTAAAAGATTAATGATAGAATAACCTTATACAGCTAATGTAATTTATGAGTACTACATATCACTTTTATGATATAAAAATACAAGGCTAAACCTATTTTCTGCGCATAATTTTAAAGTTTCATTTGTTCAGTTTTATTATAACCTACTTTACAACTAACTTAGAATAAAACACCTGTTTATCGTCAGAAAAAGCTTTAACTAAATATACACCCGTTTTAAAACCTGAGTTTTTTACTTCTATAATATTATCTTTTGGAGCTTTCTGATACAAAAGCTTTCCAAGTATATTATAAATTTCTATAGTCTTGATATTGCTTATATTTTTAAATATAATGGTAAATTTATCTTCCGTAGGGTTTGGAAATATTATAATTGAAGATGATTGAAGTTCTACATTCGACACACTTAAAGCCTCACTTGTTGGTATAGCTTCCCATTTGCTTCTATTTAATTCATCTGCATTCATTTCATCAATCGTAATGTTAGTCACATTTCCATTGGGGTCATGATATAAGTATCTGTTGTTATCTTTAGATTCAAATCTGAAAGTATCATCAGCTTCATTGTAATGGATGCTCCAAATCTTATCATTATCATTAGCAGGTGAAGCTTTACTTGTACTTACAACGAGATAAGATCCAGCAGAAAACCCTTCTCCTGTCGCGCGAATGATACCAAAAGTTTCACTATCTATGTTATAATACGCTCCACTTTGTACAAATGTCCAATGCTTATCTGGTTCTTCACCCAAATCACTCATACTTAAAGGGATCGCACTTGCGCCTGAGTCGGTTAAAAACTTCCCTGTAGCAACATTTCTTAACCTATAGACATCGTCGGTTAAATCCGAATGGTCAACTGCTGCAACTTCAATTGTAATAATAGATGACGCAATAGTTTCACCAGAATCTTTATGTGCTATAGCTTGAATGGTATGATTTCCAATACCTTGAGCCGTCCAATTAAGCAGGTATGGTTTTGTAATATCTTCATCAAATAATACTCCGTCAACCATAAATTCAACTTTAACAATTTCTCCAGTATCAGCTGTTGCATTGGCATAAAGTTGTACGGAAACTCCTTCTTCAAACGAATCATTATCACTTGGCGTTAATAAATTAACTGCAAAAGGTTGAGGGCCAGTAACCAAATTTAAATCTATTATTTGTAAGTAAGTTGGTTGGGTATCGTCGTTATCAGAAGAATTATTCTCTAGTAAGTAATAATATAATATCCCATCTTGAATGTAAACTTGCCCTTTTCTAAAACGTTTTCCTGAAGTAGCTTCATATACTCTAGTAAATAAGTTTGTACCTCCAGGTGCCTCTTCTATAAATGGTCTTCCTAAAGCGTTTAATCCAATTAAGTATATGTTAGCACCTGCCGAATAAATAGCTTCTGCTCCTGAAAAATCAGTTGAAGTAATAAATTCTGAAGCGCCAGCAGGTTTATATGTATGTACTTGCTTTGTTTGGCCTGCGGTACTACTAGTTGTGCTATTATCCTTAACTCTTCCAATAAAATGGATGTCTTCATTACTAGTAACCGTCCAGTCGAATCCAGAAACCATGTAGACTTTATCTGTTTCAGTAGTTTCAACTAAATCGCCGGGTTCAGATATTTTAATCAAATCTGAAACGGCTAATGGTCTAGAAAACTCTGTACCTTCATGGTCTTTCCATTGGGATAATCCATTTGGGTCATCAGAATAAGCATAGTAAAACCCATTTTGATATAAATATTTATCATTTTTTATATTGGCTCTTTGCTGAAACCCAACTCGTATTTTACCATTAAGATATTTAATATCCCCGTACAAACCCCAATTGTATGGACTTCCGAAGCCTGAAGCTCCTGTTCTGTTAAAATCGGTATAACCTTCCCAATCTGTTCCATCATATTTAGCAAATAAAAATTTACCATTTTCAGAATAGCCAAATCTATTTTTCATAAACAAATCGCCTTGATCGTTAGTAAAAAAATCTGGATATGTTAGTAATTTTGTGGTATTATCATCGTTTATACCAGGAAATGATAAGTGCTTATAATTATTGTTAGGCGATTGCACAAACTTATGAATTGTAAAGTCATTATCAGCTACAGTTGCAGCTCCTGCCACGGTATAAGAGTATCTTAAATAATCATTGGCAAACTCTGGAATGTTTCCATTTCTATGCATATCATAAAGCATGTGAATGGTCTCATCTTTAGGGCAAATACCAACTGATATGGTATTATGGGTTTCACCAATCCACCATTTTCCGTTATATCCTGTATGCTGATGCGGAAATTCTATGGTTTTCAAAACTCCGGTTTCTGTATTGTACCTTGAAAGCATGACATGGCGGTCATATTTCCCACCCCTATACCAGGTTAAAAACACAAACTTATCATAAACCTTAATACAATCTCCATGTGGTGTAAGCGCTGTACCATAAACATAATCGTACCCTGTGGTGGAATTTCCTGTATGATTGAGCGGCACTTTAACACCATCAAAATACATGGCAAGATTTGTTATTGCAATCTCAGATTCGAGCGTAGGTTGAGCTGTTAAAAAAAGAGAGAAAAAAATAACGCTAAAAAATAGTAGTAGCTTAAAAGTAGTTTTTTTCATAGTAATCGTTTTAGTTTAGCTGTAAAATTTATTTTAATAAAAAATTTACTTTGCTAAAAATAGAATGAACTCCTTTTTATAGCATCCTGAACTATCCTGATTTTAAGATGAACTCACTAATAATTCGCTAAAATGCATCGTGGAATATATCAAACTAAAGTGAATTGGATAATCGAAAGATTACCAACCACATATGACTAGGATTATACAAATTTTTTGTCTTCTTTACTTTTTAAAGTTATGCGCTTACAGCTTATCTATAGGTTTCAATAATATTGGCTATAGTACTATCAAATCGATACATTTCATAATCTTCATCAATTACCTCTCCATTTTTAGAAATAACCACGTATTTCGGTATGCCGTTAAATTTAAACAATTGACGCAAGTAATTAAACTCATCATTTGCTATTCTATAGGTATTAACGAGTTCTTGATTTTCTATGAACTTTGAATACGTTCTTTCAGGTGATGCATTTTTATCAGTAATAAATACAAAGTCGATATCTGGGTTATTTTTGTATTCAGCTCTAATTTCTTTCATTCTTTCTATTGAACCAACACATGGTGCACAACTTGTTGCCCAAAAATCTACAAACAATATTTTTCCAGCATGTGATTTTATAATATCATTAAAAATTCTAGTTGGTTTACCTTCAGGAAGCTTTGTTGTAGCAACTTCCATAGTTACCTTTTTAATTTTAGGATTTTCAGAATCTTTTTGAACAATCTGGTCAACTACTAGGAACTTTTTATTTAATATTCTTTCTCCTTCAGCTACCAGAAAAGGCTCATCAATTGTTTGTTTCAATTCGCTCCAATATTTTCGAGCATTTTCACTATCAGTTCTGTCAATGTCATATTTTAAGGCCCTAATTTTAGTCATATCAAGCACAATATTCTTGTCTAAATGATAAACGTTTTTTAAAACAGAATCTCTTAAGTGCCATTTCTCCATTTTAGTTTCTGTAATATCAAGATTTCCCTTATCAATTATAGGTTGGATATATTCTGAATTATAGGCTTCAAGGGCATTACTATAGGGTTTACTGAATTGTTTTTGAAAATCTTTATACGCCTCGTAAGATTTAAACCTCTTATTTTTAGATTCTTCTTGAAGCTTTTTGTCGTTTTCTGTAAGTTCAATATTATTTTCCTCTAAATATTCTTGTAACGTTATTTCAGGATTAATATTTAAACGTTTACTCTTTGGATGAATATTTATAGGCTTACTAAATTCAAATCTGTTTACAAATGTTGAATAACTGTTAGGCACTAAAAAAGCCTTATTATTAAGATCTAATTCATTTAAAAAGTTGTAATATTCATTAGTTATAGGGGTTTTAAGAGCAGTATTTAAAGTATCTTCTTTAGCTTCATATTCTCTTATTCTTATAAAATCAAAACAAATTGTGGCGTATTCTGCAATTAACTTGTTTTGTAACAATTGTTTTGTTTTATTGTTTACCTCATTGTTTTTAACATATTCATCAAGTAATTTTTTGTTTGCTTTAAGCGTAGAATCATGTTCTTTTCTAAATTCTGTTGGTGTTTGGTTTTTAATTACATCCTTAAAAGCTCTGTAATTAAAATCTTCAACATTAAAATTCATCAAATGTTTATTAATTTCAGAAAGAGGGCCTTTAAAAATTGTTTTTTTAAATTTATAACGCGTTGCTACACTTCTTCTATAAATAGCTTGTTTTCTAAAATCTTCCCAATCTAGAATCATAGCTAAAGTTTGTCCTGGCTCTAAATAATAATCAATGTTACATTTATTCATACTTAGATAACCAATTTCTGGGTGAACTAAAGGTAATTCTGCCTCAAAGCGTCCATCTTCGAATATTTGAACAACAATTGGATAATCTTCTCTAGTAATAGTATTACCTTGATGTACCATACCTGTATTAAAGCCATATCTATTATCGTAACCCTTAATATAACCAATGAGTTTTGCTTTTTTAGGATTGAAAAACCTATCAGACTCGAAATCCTTAATAGGGGTTTCAGTAACCTTATCAAGTTCACTTTGTATCCATTTATTAACAGATTTAGGTATTATTATTGGTTCTGATTTATCACTTCTTTGCTTTGTTAATGATATTTCATAAATAGCATGCTTGTAATCTATTTTTTTAACGCCTTTATCTAAAGGAGGAAAAACAAGTACCACTGTTTTCTCTCCAGATTCTGGCAAATATATTTTTTCGTCAAAATCATAATTTTCAATTTTTATGATGTTGTATATTTTGCCCGTTTTATAATCTTTTAAAAAATCCGTTTTACTAAACTTTAAAAACCAATTTGGAAAAATAGTACCACGAACATGAACTCTGGTTTCATTTTCATTAAGTTCTATTTTATCAACATCGTATATGTTAGATTTTTTTAACCCGTAGGC
>NZ_JBATHX010000310.1:0-1787 GCF_049667265.1 Algibacter sp.
CAGCCACTAAAGACAACCAGTTAATTAGTTTTGTCGATTTTGCACCCACATTACTTTCTTTAATAGGAAAAGAACCACTACCTTATATGCAAGGACAAGCTTTTTTAGGGAAATTCAAAGCAAAAAACGAGAGAGAATATATTCATGCGGCAGCCGATCGTTTTGATGAAGTAACCGATGCCATTCGTGCGGTACGCGATAAACAGTTTAAATATATTAGGAATTACAGGCCAAATCAAGGTTATTACATGCCGATAGGTTATAGAGAACAAATTCCAACCATGAAAGAATTGTTGCGTTTGCGTGATGAAGGAAAATTAAATGAAGTGCAAAAACAATGGTTTAGAAATAGCAAACCAGTAGAAGAATTGTTTGATTGTAAAACCGATCCCTTTGAGTTAAACAATTTGGCCAACGATAAAGATTATATCAAGAAACTAGAGGAATTAAGGGGAGAAATGGACACTTGGTTAAAATCCATTAATGATGAGCCTAATCTACCAGAATCACAACTTATTGAAAACCTTTGGGGAGGTAATAAAACGCAGCCAATAACAGCCATTCCGAAAGTTAATTATACAAATGGAAAGGTTTCGATGTCCTGCGAAACAGAAGGAGCATCAATAGGCTATAAAATAAAAACCAATAACGGAGCGCTTCCTAAATCTTGGGAAATATACCAGCAACCATTTGAAATTTCTGCAGATGCAGAACTACTGGTTCAGGCACATAGAATTGGTTTTGTTGCAAGTAAATTTATTAAACTAAGCGAACTAAAATGAAAAGTAAGGTTCTAATTTTAATATTATTTGGATACCTGTCCAACGCACAAACACTCCATTTAAACCAGCCAATTATTGATAAAGAAGTTATTTTTGAAGAAAAAAATGGACTCGTAGCGGTTGAGGCTGAATATTTTTTCAAACAAAGTAAATCGGAAATTAGGCAGTGGTATAGAACATCACTAAATGAATCAGCAAAAGTTGGAAGAGATGATGACGGCCAACATTGTGATGGCGCCAGCAACAAGGCTTATATCGAAATATTACCAGATGAAAGAGTAACGCATTCCGATAAACTAGAACAAGGCAAGAATTTCACTAATAACGCAGGAACTATGGCAGTGGTGCATTACAAGGTTAAATTTAACAATCCAGGGCGTTATTATGTTTGGGTACGAGCTTTTTCTACTGGAAGCGAGGATAATGGTGTTCATGTGGGGGTTAATGACACATGGCCAGAAAGCGGACAAAAAATGCAATGGTGTGATGGAAAAGGAAATTGGACATGGGGGAGTAAGCAACGTACAAAAGAAGAACATTGTGGGGTACCATTCCAAATTTATTTAGATATTGAAAAAGCAGGAGTACATGACATTCAATTTAGTATGCGAGAAGATGGCTTTGAAATGGATAAATTCATTTTAACCCAAAATAAAGATTATGTTCCAACCGAAGAGGGACCTTCATCTTTTTCTCAAAACAAACCCTAAAATTTAAAAAACATACAACAATGAAAAAATTGATTTTTGCGTGTGCTATAATACTATCCTACGCAACTCTAGTTTCTGCCCAATCCATAAATCCTCCAAAAGGTAGAATAGCCATTGTAGCCGATGGAAATTCTCCGGACCCTGACGATCTTGGTGGTACAGCCATTTCGTTGGCGTTATTACGTGCTGCTGGTTTAGAAGATAGATTAGTTCATTATTCACATAGTTGCGATTTGGTTGTGATGCACAGAATTTCAGAATCGGCAGAAAAAGAACGTCATGCCATGATGCAAAC
>NZ_JBATHX010000311.1:0-25468 GCF_049667265.1 Algibacter sp.
GAATTATGGGGTAAAAAAGGACTAAATTCTAATGAAGTTATTCATCATAAAATTGGTAAGGGTAATGTTTATTCTAATGGCAATATCAATACTATTCTTAAAAAACAAGGACTGTTCGAAGATATGATGCTACCTGAAACCGCCAACATTAAATGGGTACACCGAAAGTTAAAAGACCTTGATATATATTATCTAACCAATCAAGGAGATAAGCCTGTTTCCTTTAAGGCTTCTTTCAGGGTGAAAGATAAAAGTCCAGAACTCTGGTCTGCATTGGATGGTAGTACTCGTCAGTTGCCAGAATACAGTAATGAAAACCACCGTACCACCGTACCATTACATTTTAATGTTAACGAGAGTTACTTTGTTGTTTTTAAAAACAAAGGAAAGGGAGCCAAAGAAAATTTATCAATGGCATTAAATTTTAAATCCAAAGAGAAGGTGAAGAAATTGGATGTTCTATGGGATATACATTTTAAAAATGAATGGATAGGAACTGATTTTAATCTTGAAAAACAAGCGCTATTGGATTGGACAACTTCTGCAAATGAAAATGTTAAATATTTTTCTGGAACCGCTTCGTATAAAACTTCAATGAGTTTGAAGGCAGAGGATATAAAGCAGTCCTTGTTTTTAAACTTTGAACATGTTGCTGGTATTGCCGAGGTAAAACTTAATGGTGTTGCGCTAGCCACCATTTGGACGACACCTTATACGGTATCCATTTCAGAAGCAGCCAAAGCAGGAGAAAATATGTTGGAAATTGATCTGACCAATAATTGGACGAATCAATTGTTGTGGCAGTACAAGCAGGACGAAGAAGCACGTAAAACCTGGGAGTTTGTAAATGTCCTTGGAAAAAGACCCGACGCAGAACTAATGCCATCGGGTGTATTTGGTAAGGTATGGTTATCTGCCGAAGATTAGTTTTTTTAAAGAGCGATGACTTCCAATGTAACTAAGAAATATATTTAGACTAATTGGGATAAATGAAACGAAAAATGCTCTTATTGTTGGTGTGAAAAATAATTAAGAATATTAAAAAAAACTGTAATTGCTGAATTTCAGAATAGATTGAAAGAAATATCAATTTAATAATGGTGTAAAAGAAGCTTTAAAAACTACTATGACTCATATTTCGAAACCTACCAGGAGCTAAGCCCGTTTTGCGTTTAAATAATCTATTAAAGTAAACATCAGATTCAAAACCAAGTTCAAAAGCAATTTCTTTTTGCGATTTATGGGTATTTAAAAGCAATTCTTTAGATTTTTCAATTTTTAAAAGTAAATGGTATTGGAGTGGAGAAACACCAGTTTGTTTTTTAAAATCTATTCTGAATTTGGAATAGCTAACACCTAATTCTGAAGCTATTTCGGTTAAATCAATGGATGTGGTCATGTTTTTATACATGATGCTTTTGGCTTTAGTTACCATGGAATTGAGATTCTCAATGTTATTTCCTCCGCTTTTTATATTGTAAAATTCAGCCATTAACTGAATACAAATTCCAGATGCTAAATGTTGGTAACCGTAAGATGTCTCGTCAAATAATTTAAAAAGTGCATTAAAATAATTTAATACAGCAGGTTTGTTGCATTTAGAAATAATAGGTTCGTCAGCACTAAAAAAACCATTCGATAAAAATTTGCTAGCAATATCTCCAGAAAAACCTACCCAACGTTCAGTCCATCCAGTACCTTTTTTAGGTTTATATCGATGCCAAACACCAGGGAATATTAAAAAAACATCGCCATCGGTAACTTTTATTTTGCCTGTTATTTTGCTTTCAAAAATACCTTCACCTTTTGTAATTAAAACCACATGAAATTCATTTAGAACGCGTCCTTTGTTCCAAGTAAATACATATTGATCTGGATGATCCATGGAGGGATACTCAGCATATTTTTCTATAACATTTCGTCCTAAATTATTTATGTAAAACCCCCATAATTTATCTTTATCAGAGGTAATTAGATATTTTCTATATTTATTTTCCATATCATTTTATGCAAGTAATATATCAAATTGTTTATTGATAGAAGTAATATTAAAATCGAAATTTATGAATTAGTTCCAATATAAAAATATTTAATTAGTCTCGTGCATGATACTACAGGATAAAGGATTTATAAGTATAAAATATATTTATGAATTAAGAAAAAGACAAATGCTTTTCTTGTTAAAGAGTGAATGTTTTATGAATAAAAAAAAATCTCTAGTTAAAAAATGAAAATCCAACTAAACCGCACCACTTCTTTAAAGTTTCTTCTGTCTTTTTTTACAATAGCTTTTTTGCTTTCTGTTTTCAGTTGTAGTAAAGCAGCTTTGGTAACACTTACAGATTTAAAGTGCGAATACCGCATAAATCCTTTAGGAATAGATAACTCAACGCCAAGGTTTAGTTGGAAGTTGGAAGAAGAAAATCGAACTAGAGGGCAAAAACAAACGGCCTACCAAGTTTTAGTAGCAAGTAGTTTAGAGAAACTAAAGAACAACAATGGCGATGTTTGGAATTCTGGAAAAACAGAAAGTAATCAGTCTGTAAATAATACCTACCAAGGCAATGAATTAGAATCGGCTAAACAATACTTCTGGAAAGTAAAGGTTTGGGATAAAGATGGCAATGCTACCAACTGGAGTAACTATGAAAAATTTTCAATGGGATTATTAAAACAATCAGATTGGAAAGGCAATTGGATTCTTAAATCTAATCAAAAAAAAACCGACCATAATTGGTATAGAAAAAATGTTACGCTTTCAGAAAAGGCTTCATCGGCATTTGTATTTGTAGGTTCTTTTGGATACCACGAACTTTATGTTAACGGGGAAAAAATTACTGAAAATGTGATGAATCCTGTGTCTTCATATATGAAAAAAAGAATTCCTTATTTAACTTATGATATTTCAGAAAAATTAAAAAAAGGAGATAATGTTATCGCTTTATGGCATGCTGCAGGATGGTCGCGTTGGAGAAGAATAAGTGAATACAGAAATATACCTTTTGTATTTAAAGCACAAGCCGAAATAGTAGCTGGAGGAGAACAAATTACGATTAAGTCTGACACCACTTGGAAAACTAAAAAGAGTCATACCAAATATTACGGCGATTGGGACATTCTTCGGTTTGGTGGTGAAACCATAGACGATAGCAAACGAGAAGATAATTGGAATACAGCAGAATACGATGATGGTAATTGGATGAATGCCAGTATATATAATCATGAAGTGTTGAATGCCAAAATTCCAGAAGGAAACAACATAAGTTTTGCCCTAAACAGCAATAACGATAGAGAGGTGCGTGCATTGTATGGTCCAATTACCGCACAATTAAGTGCACAAATGGTAGAGCCTCAAGTAAAGTTTAAGGATATTAAAGCTATTGCTGTTGATAAAAATGATGATGGTACCTACCGCATTGATATGGGCGAGAATTATACTGGATTTTTTGAAATGGACTTATATAATGGTGTTGAGGGAGATTCTATTCTATTCGAAATTACCGATAGAACAGAGGTGAGATCTAACTGGAAACAAAAGAGCAAGTATATTTTTGGAAAATCAGGAAAAGGAAAATTCCAAAATCGTTTTAATGTTGCTGGTGGACGATGGATTACAGTCTGCGGTTTAAAATATCAACCTAAAATAGAAGATGCAAAGGGTTACGTAGTTACCAATGATCGTAGGCAAATTAGCAAATTTGAATCATCTAATGAGCAGCTTAATCAAATTTATCAAATTAATTTAAATACCTACTTAGCGAATACTATGGATGGTATTTTGGTCGATTGTCCACATCGTGAGCGTCGTGGTTGGGGTGAAGTTACAGTAGCCGCCATGTATGGCGATGCTTTGCCAAATTTTGAAAGTGGTGCCTATATGGACCAATACCTACAATTCACCAGAGACGCACAATTGCCTGATGGTAGAACACGTGCCGTAATTAACGAAGAAGACCGTCCATTTTTAATGTGGAAAGCTAACAGCCCATTAACGGTTTGGGAAACCTATAGAATGTTAGGTGAAAAGAAAGTACTAGAAGATAATTATGAATCCATGCTAAAATGGATGACTTGGTTATACGAAAATTCAAATTATGAAACAGGAGGTGCCTTAAAAACTGGAGAACAAGGCTTAAGGGAGTTCCCAGGTTTAGGAGATTGGTGCACACCACGAGGTAATTTCTGGATCAGTAGTAATTCACCTGAAGCGATTCATTTCAATAATTGTTTGTATGCGTTTATGTTGGACAATGCGATGCAGATTTCCGAAGTTTTAGGTAAAACCGAAGATGCTAAAACATTTAAAGATCGATTAAAAGTACAACGAGAAGCGACGCATAAATTATCGTATAATCCAGAAACGGGTATGTACATAAAAGGATATCAAGTTGATCAAGCTTTTGCACTTTTATCTGGCGTAACACCAGCGAATGAAAAAGAAAAAGTTGAAGCGAACCTTGTTGATAATGTGTTATATAAATTTCCGTATTACGATACAGGTAGTTCTGGCCAAGCCTTATATACGCGTTATTTTACGGAATCTGGTGAGCGTATGGATTTAATTTATGAGCTTTTACGAGACAAGCACCATCCAAGTTATGGTTACTTTTTAGAACAAGGAAAAACAGTATGGCCAGAACGTTGGTCGGCTGTCGGAAACAGCCAAATACATACTTGCTACACAGGCATTGGTGGCTATTTTATCAAAGGTTTTGGCGGGATTCGTCCTAATCCAGAACAATTAGGAATCCAAAATATGATTATTAAACCTGCGCCTGTGGGCGATTTAACTTTTGCAAATACCGAATTTGAATCCATGTATGGAATCGTGGTTGTAAACTGGATAAAGGAAAACAAAGGCGCAACATTTCATATTGAAATCCCTATAAATACAACCGCAAAAGTTTATCTACCAGCAACAAGTAAAGAGGGTATTTATGAAAGCGATATTTTGGCTGAGAAAGCTAAAGACATCACCTATGTAGGGACAGAAAAAAACAAAGCCGTTGGTAATTATGTAATTTTTAATGTAACATCTGGAGTTTATAATTTTAAAGTAGATGAATTGCCTCTAACACAATTTCCAGAGCCTTTATCTAACATAGAAAATCTTGCGAAATTAGGACGAATAAATGCGTCATCTATGTTTATTCAAACGGAAAAACTACCTGTTTTTGAGGCTTTTAGAGTAAATGATGAAGATGATGAAACACGTTGGTTGGCTACCGAAACTAAAAATCAATATTTGGAAGTAGAATGGGTAAAACCTCAAACGTTCAATCAAATTATAATAAATGAATATGAAGATAGCATTTCATCATATAAATTGCAATATTGGAAAAATGGCGAATGGAAAGATATCGCAGAAGGAAAAAATTGTGGTGCCAATAAAACCCATCAATTTGATGCCATTGAATCTACAAAATGCAGGTTGTTTATTGTTGATGCAAAACAAGCACCGTCAATTAAAGAACTCAAAATTTTTATTAATAAACAATAACAATAATAATAAAAAAAAGTCATGAAAAACACACGAGAAATGAACAGAAAAATTAGAAAAAGTGGAGTCTTATTGTCCCTCTTTATTCTTTTTTCAATTTCAATAACTTCTGTAAATGCACAATCTCAATGGATTTGGCAAGAAGAAGATGGACCAGCCAATACATGGATGGCGTTTAGAAAAACCATCAATGTGAGTACAGTACCATCAGAAGCATTAGTAAATATAGCTGTAGATAGTAAATATTGGCTTTGGGTAAATGGAGATATGGTATTGTTTGAAGGCGGATTAGCAAGAGGTGCTGCACCAAACACCATTTATTACGATCCCGTTGACCTTGCACCTTACCTGAAAGCGGGTGAAAATACTATTGCCATTTTAGCGTGGTACTGGGGGCGCACACGTAAGTCGCACTTAGATAGCGGTAAAGGAGGTTTATACGTTTCTGCTGATTGGAACGCTGATCTTAATACAAATTCCTCATGGAAAATGAAATTGCACCCAGCCTATGACCCGAATAGTGGCGGTGGTGGAGAGGATAACCGAATCGCTCCATATAATGTGAAATTTGATGCACGAAATGCGCTAGGAGATTGGACAGATAATGCTTGGTATTCAGAAGGCTATGATGACAGTACTTGGGATACACCTGTAGAAAAAGGAGGCATAAATAGTCAGCCTTGGGGCAATTTGGTAGAGCGAGCAATACCACAATGGAACGATAGAGGCTTGACAGATTATCCATCAATGACGGTAAATGGGGCGACAATAAATCTTCCCTATACGAACAACACAGGGTCTAATATAACTATAAAAGCAAAACTCCCATTCAATCAGCAAATTACGCCCTATATAAAGCTTAATGCTACTGCTGGTAAAACAATTGTCATCAATACAGACAACAAAAATCTTCACTTGTTGGAATCTAGGTATATTTCCAAAAGTGGCGTTCAAGAGTTTGAGGGTTATACTTGGTTTAATGGTCATATTGTAGATTATGTAATTCCTGCTGGAGTAGAAGTACAAGAGTTAAAATATCGTTGGACAGGTGTGGGTGATATGACAGGTAATTTTGAATGTAGTGATCCTGATTTAACGCGTTTATGGTGGATGGCTCGTAATACGCTATATATATGTGCAAGAGATGGGTATATGGATTGTCCAGACAGGGAACGTGCCTTGTGGATTGGAGATGTAGGCGATCAAACAGGAGCAATTTTTTATACTTTAGATGAAGCGGGAAGAAAATTATTAAAGAAAGCAATTGACAATACCATAAACTATCGTAGAGGTGATCTTATAGAGGGTTTAACACCAGGTTTTGGGAGCTTTCAAACTAAAAGTGCCGAATTCGTTACACAAAGCCTTCAATTTATAGATCATGTAGTATGGCAGTATTATTATAATACTGGGGATGAAGCCACTATGGCAAATGCTTATCCTGCAATATTGACATATTTAGAGCTGTGGGATATGTTACCTGATGGCACACCGGCAGAAAAATCAGGGGGTGTTAATTGGATTGACTGGGGTAGTGATCCAGACAAGGTAGCCACTCAGGCTACTTGGTATTACATGGCATTAAAAGCTGCCAGAAAAATGGCTGTTGTTCTAAATAAAAATGAAGATATACCCTGGTATGACGGTAGGATGCTAAGTATAGAGCAAGCCTATGAAAATAAATTTTGGAGAGGAGATAGATATGCTACTTCAGGCAATTCAATAGAAGAACGTGTTAGCTCATTAGCAGTATTAAGTGGCTTAGCAGACGAAAGTAACTACAACACCTTGGTAGATGAGGTTTTGTTTCCTGTTAGAAAATCAAGTCCACATATGGAATGGCTAGCCGAGGAGGCATTGATGGTATTGGGGCATCCCGAAAAAGCCTTGACTCGTATGAAAGAAGTTTATAACTTTCAGATTGTAAATCCGAATTTAACCACTTTGTACGAACGCTTTGATACCGATCCGAAGGGTAGTTTAGGTACGCCTAACCACGCATGGAACGCACCTAACTATGTCATGTCGCGTTATATAACGGGTATTAAGGCAACCGATGTAGCTTGGAGTACTTATGAAGTGTGTCCAACTCTTGCTAATCTAACTTCTTTTAAAGCTACTGTGCCTTCTGTAAAAGGAGATATACTAGTTGATGTTCTTGCAGGAAAAACAAATTTTAACCTTAAACTAGAATCACCATCGAACACAATAGCCGTTGTTGGCATACCAAAAACCAATACAGAAATATTTGAAGTAACTGTTGGAGGTGTAACTGTTTGGAAAGATGGTGCATTTGTGGATGGCGTTCCAGGAATCTCTTTTAATAACGAGGATGAAACCTTTTTGAAATTTAATGTGAATCCTGGAATTTGGGAGTTTAATGCAGATGTAATCGTTGACTACGCCCCTGAGATTTCTTTTATAACTCCAAGTGATGGAGATACCTTAGAAAAGGGAGTGGATGAACTAAATATTGAATTGAATGCTACTGATGATGAAGGCATTGAAAAAGTTGAATTGTTTCTTGATGACCAGCTTATAGCTACAAAAACAGACGCTCCTTTTAACTTCTCATCTTCTGATACGCCTGCATTGTCAGACTTAGCTGGTGGAAATTATACATTAAAAGCTAAAGTGACAGATACAGATGGTAAAAGTTCTGAAGCAAGTATTAGTATTAGCGTGCTTGACAAAGCTGGTATTTTTACGAACAAACTATTGTTTTATTTACCACTAGAAAACAATGGTGATGACCTTAGTGGAAATGATAACCACGCCACTATGGGCTCTGCTGTTACGTATGCTACTGGAAAATATGGGGATGGAGGAGTCTTTAGTTATACAGAAGGGTCGTATTTTACATCAGTCGATAATATCTTCGAATACAGTTCTGAAACCGCCTACACCATAGCTTTTTGGTTAAAAGTATCAGATTACACCACACGTGGAGACATTTTGCAGCCTACTAATGGACGTACCTTACTTTATTCTAATGGTGATTTAAGTTTTAGATGTTCTCATCAACAACAGTCTATTTCATTTAATGTAGATGATGCTGAAAAATCCAACTGGTTCCATGTCGCTTTGGTTTTGGATCAAAGGGCAGGACAAAGACAACATAAGTTTTACATTGATGGACAACAACAGGGCAGTATTGCAGAAGGTTATGAATTCGAAACAGGTAAGCCGCAAAGTTTAGGTAAACTTGTTTTCGGGTCATTTTCAGCTACTTCATTGGTCCGAAATTTTACAGGTATGCTTGATGAAGTGTATATGTTTAATGATGTGCTTTCTGAGGCAGAGGTAAATGAAGTGATGAATATTCAGAATTTAGAAGAATACCTAGCAAGTTTAAGTACTGTTGAAAATGAACCTACGTTTAATAAAATAAAATTATTTCCAAACCCAGCCAACCAAACACTTAACATTGTAGGTGCGGATCTACATAATGCAAAAGTGTATGATTTGTCCGGAAGAATGATAAAATCAGTCACTTTAAATAACAATCAGCTGAATGTGTCTTCATTTAAAAATGGAATATATATTATTAAAATGATAGATGCCCAAGGTAGGTCTTACATATCAAGATTTATTAAGCAATAGAGTAAAAAAAAGAGGAATGAGCTTAAATTATAAAAATTATCTTGGTAAATTTCTCTTAGTTGTAATGACTTTTGTGTCTTCTAATTCAGGGTATTCCAATACCTTGAATTGGGAAGATGCACAATGGATTTGGCAAGACCAAGCAGGTCCTGCAAATACGTGGATGAGCTTCAGAAAGACTGTTATAATTAATGAAATTCCAGATGCCGTTGAGGCTCAAATAGCTGTTGATAGTAAATTTTGGTTATGGGTAAATGGAGAACTGGTAATTTTTGAAGGCGGATTATCAAGAGGGCCAAGTCAAGCAGGAGATTGGAATAGAAAAGAAAAAATAACACCAACCAATTCATGGTAGAAATAGCTATGTGTATTGCTGGCAGATAAAGAATCATTATCTAGAATGAAAGACCAGTTTCAAAGTCAAGTTGATGAAGAGAATATGTCCACACTCTATGAAATGTTTCCAAAAGGAGGAAGTTATAATCACGCATGGAATGGCTCGAACAAAATTTTATCGAAATACATAGCTGGGGTTGCGCCAACTAAAGTAGCTTGGAGTGAATATCAAATACTGCCAAATTTGGTGCATTTTAAGCAGTTGAAAAAAGTTATTCCAACAATAAAAGGAAATATTGAGTTAACAATAACATCCAATCAGTCTGGGTATCAATTGGAATTAGATTCGCCTGAGCAAACGACAGCTATTATTGGAATTCCCAAAACCGTTAAGGGAATTAAAAAAGTATTTGTTAATGGTACAAGTGTTTGGAATAAAGGTAAAAAGAAGAAATCTGTTAAAGGGTTTATTTTTGATAGTGAAAGTGCTGATTTTTTAAAATTTAAAGCACAATCTGCTGCATGGCAAGTCAAAGCTATATATGAATAGTTTTTAAAACATTTTTAAGACCTTTTGTAATTATTAAACAGAAAATAAAAATGAAACAAAAAATAAAGGCAAGATTGAAGGTGAATTTAAATATGTTCATCTTCATTTTATTGCTTTCCTGTACTGCCAATACCGTACAAGAAAAACCCTTAGAGTTAACTGTAAGCGAGGGGTTTAAAAATCCATTAGGGTTTTATAATAGCAAGCCTAGTTTTTCTTGGCAATTACCAAATGGTATCGCCTTACAAACAGCGTATCAAATTAAAGTGGCAAGTCAACCAGAGATTTTGCAAGACAATCCAGATTTGTGGAATAGCGAAAAAGTTAATTCAGACCAAACAACTTTTGTAAAGTATGAAGGAATACCCCTTGAATCGAGACAAAAAGTATATTGGCAAGTAAAGTTTTGGGATACTAATAAAAAAGCATCTCAATGGAGTGAGATTGCGAGTTTAGAATTAGGTCTTTTAGAAAATGGAGATTGGAAAGGTAAATGGATTAGCCTACCATCTAATGAACTCAACGAAACCGACAGACATAAACAATTGCTGTTTAGGCCGCAATATATGCGTAAGGAAATAGCACTAAATGAAAAGGTAAAAAAAGCACGACTTTACGTTACAGCAAAAGGGGTATATGATTTTTTTATTAACGGTAAAAAAGTAGGAGATGATGTCATGTCCCCTGGCTGGACACCATATAAAAAACGTATTTCTACACTTACCTACGACGTTACCAATTTATTAGAACAAGGCAATAACACCTTAGGAGCAACAGTTGCCGAGGGATGGTATGGCGGACGGGTTAATCTTAGGTATGTTAATAAAACACCAGAACATCGACCACACTTATTATGTCAGTTAGAAATTGAAACCGAAGAAGGAATTAAAACATTTGTAACAGATAATAGCTGGAAAGTAACGCAAAATGGACCTATACGTTCATCAAAAATCTATGATGGTGAATTTTACGATGCAAATCTTGAGTTAGGCGAATGGAGCAGTAATAATTACGATCACTCAAAATGGTTACAAGTAAGTGAATACAAGATTGCTGATACTATTGCGTTATTACCAAAACGATTTGCGGGTGTAAAAGATATGGATGTATTGTCTGTAAAAAGTATTACAGAACCAGTAAAAGGGCAACCCATTTTTAATTTTGAGCAAAATAATGTAGGTGTGCCTATGGTAAAAGTGCCAATGAAAAAGGGAGATACGCTACGAATCCGTTTTGCAGAAATGTTAAATCCAGATGGCACATTACATACAAAAAACTATAGAGGTGCACGTTCTACAGATTACTACGTAGCAGCTAAGGATGGTATGGTGGAATGGCGTCCTAAATTTACCTTTCACGGGTATCAATTTATTGAATTAAAAGGGTATGCACCTAGTGCAACACCACAAAAAGAATGGGTGTCAGCCATTGTACAGCATACCGATTTTAACCTAAATGGAACATTTACTTCATCTCATGAAAAATTAAATAAGTTGCAAAACAATATCAGCTGGGGATTAAGAAGTAACTTTTTTGATGTACCTACCGATTGTCCACAGCGTGATGAACGATGGGGCTGGACAGGAGATGCTCAAGTAATTGCGCCAACGGCCATCTACAATGCAGATATGTATGCGTTTTGGGCAGGTTATGCACAAAGTTTACGCGAAGACCAATTATCAAACGGCGTAATACCTCCTGTGGTACCAAATTGTTTTAGCAATGAAAAAGGCTATGCAGGATGGGGAGATGTAGGTGTTGTAGTGCCATGGGAACTGTATTTTAGAACTGGTGATATCGGTATATTAGAAGATAATTATGATATGATGTTAGGATGGTTGGATTATTATGCATCAATAACTGAAAACGACCTGCCTAAAGGCGCAACTATTGGAGATTGGTTGCAGCCATATCCAATACCTAAAGAAAATTTTAGGCACATGCGCGGTGGCGATACTCCAGGGAATTTAATTACGGCGGCTTACTACGCATACTCGGTAGAATTAACCATGAAAAGTGCTGAGGTGCTTGGTAAAACAGAAGATGTAAAAAAGTTAAAAGAATTGCATTCTAATCTAAAAAGAGCCTTCGAAAACAAGTTTTTTGATAAAAATGGTCATGTAACAGCAGCTGTAGAAACACAGACGCAATATTTAATGGCTCTGCAGTATGATTTATTATCAAAAGATATAGATCAAAAAGCACTTGTACATTTAAAACGATTTATCGGTGAGTGCGACAATCACTTGCGTACGGGTTTTTTGGGAACACCAATATTGCCATTTGCATTAGATAAAATGGGAGAAGTAGATTTAATGTATACCATTTTATTTCAAGAAACATATCCTTCATGGTTTCACTCTATTAACCAAGGCGCAACAACTACTTGGGAACGATGGGATAGTTATTCTAAAGAAACAGGTTTTAAAGTTGAACCAATGAATTCTTTAAACCACTATGCATATGGCGCTATAGGTCAATGGCTTTATGAGCGTGTGGCAGGATTGAAGCCCTTAAAAGCAGGTTATAAAGAAATAGGTATTGCGCCAATTCCTGGAGGACCATTAACTTCAGCTAAAGCAAGTTATAATACCCCATATGGTAAAGTAAGTTCTGCATGGGAAATTAATAATGGTGTATTCGAGTTACAAATAACAGTACCATCTAATACCACCGCTCAGGTAGAAATACCATTAAAAGAAAACGCGCCATTGTATTTAAACGATGCAGAATTTAAAACAACACCAGAGGGCACATTACTAGAGCAAACCAAAACAGCTTACATCATAAAAGTGCTACCAGGTATATATACCTTTAAAACAGACTATAAATAACTAAAGATTTTAGATAAATAGTTAAAAATAAATAAATGACAATTGCTAAAGATATACTAAACGCTATTTGTAAAAAGAGCATTGCAATATTGCTTTTAGTAATAACCTTTTGTGATTATAAACCAAAACAAATCGATAAAGACATAGCACTACAGCCAATGTTGCTGTTTATTTTTGCAGACCAGTACCGTCAAGACTCGTTGGGATTTTTGAATGAAGCCCCTTTGTACTTAACAAATTTAGACAAACTGAGAAAAGAAGCTAATGGTTTTTATTCATTTAATGCATCACCAGGTTTTGGTTTAGAAATAGATACCGATCGATTAAAAAAAGTTAGTGAATTATATATTGAAGTTTAGAAAATAAAAGATAAGTAACAATGGTAAAAGTAGGATTATTTGGTATTGGTTTAGATACCTATTGGCCTCAATTTGACGGCTTGTTAGAGCGTTTAGAAGGGTATCAACAACAAATAGCCAATAAAATGGAGAGGTTTGGTGCTGAGGTTATAAATGTAGGTTTGGTAGATTCACCGGTAGTAGCAAGAGAAAAGGCACAGGTGTTAAAGACAGAAGATGTCGATATTCTTTTCCTATATGTTTCAACTTATGCTTTATCATCAACGGTTTTGCCAGTAGTTCAAAAAGTAAAATGTCCTATAGTGATATTAAACATACAACCTGTGGCAGCCATAGATTACGAGAGTTTTAATTCATTGGGAGATAAAGGAAAGATGACAGGAGAGTGGTTGGCACATTGTCAGGCCTGTTCTGTGCCGGAATTAGCGAATGTTTTTAATCGTTCAGGAATTGATTATGAATTTGTAACAGGATATCTTGATGAGCAAGCCGTTTGGGATGAGATTCAAGACTGGATTGATGCCACAAAAGTTGCTGTTGTAATGCAAAATAATAGACTAGGTGTTTTAGGGCATTATTATGGAGGTATGTTAGACGTATATTCAGATTTAACCAAGCAGTCTTCAGTATTTGGTACGCACATAGAAATTGTAGAAATGTGTGAAGTAAAGAAATATCGAGATTCTGTTACATCATCTGAAATAGAATCAAAAATATTAGAATTTAGAAGTGCTTTTGAGGTTTTAGATACTTGTGAAGAAGGCGAATTAATTAGAGCAGCAAAAACTTCCATAGCGTTAGATAAATTAGTTGAAAAGCATGATTTAGGTTCCATGGCTTATTATTATGAAGGCGAAATTGCTAACGAATACGAAAATATTGCAACCTCCATAATAGCAGGAAATACATTGCTAACAGGTAAGAATGTACCAGTAGCAGGAGAGTATGAGGTAAAAAATGCACAAGCCATGAAAATTATGGATGCTTTTGGTGTTGGAGGTTCGTTTTCTGAATTCTATGCCATGGACTTTAATGATGATATCGTGATGTTAGGACATGATGGTCCTGCTCATTTAGTCATAGCCGAAGGCAACGTGCAATTGGTACCCTTACCAGTATACCATGGGAAACCAGGGAAGGGTTTATCCATTCAAATGACCGTAAAACATGGCCCAGTTACCTTATTATCGGTTGTAGAAGGTAAAGATGATGTGTTTCTATTAGTGGCAGAAGGCGCATCTGTAGAGGGGCCTGTATTACAAATAGGAAATACCAATAGCCGTTACCGTTTTTCAATAGGTGCAAGAGCGTTTATGAACGAATGGTCTAAACAAGGGCCTTCGCATCATTGTGCTATTGGCGTTGGGCATATTGCCAATAAAATCGAAAAATTAGGTAATTTATTAAAATTACGAGTCGTTCGTATTTGTTAAAAAACCAAACCAATATAAAATTATGCAAGCAATTTTAGGCGTTTTATTTCACTCATTAGGTGGTATCGCAGCAGGTAGTTTCTACATGCCTTATAACAAAGTAAAAGATTGGGCTTGGGAAACCTACTGGATGGTTGGAGGTGTTATGTCTTGGTTAATAGTGCCACCATTAGCAGCATGGTTAACAGTACCTGGATTTCCCGATATATTAGCTGCTAGTTCTAGTACTATTTTAGGAATTACCTTTTTAATGGGCTTACTTTGGGGTGTTGGAGGACTCTCTTATGGATTAGGAGTTCGGTATTTAGGCATGTCTTTGGGGAATTCTGTAGTTTTAGGCTTTTGTGCCGCTTTTGGGGCCATTGTACCTTCCATCTATTATAATTTTAATCCTCAAGAAGGGAAAACAACTTTTACAGATATGCTTGACTCTACCGGTGGACAAGTTGTTTTATTAGGTGTTTTGGTGTGTCTTTTAGGTATTGCACTTTCTGGTAAGGCAGGAATGCTAAAAGAAAAAGAGCTTTCTGATGAAGAAAAGAAAAAAAGTGTTTCAGAGTTCAATTTGGTTAAAGGATTAGCGGTAGCCATTCTATCGGGTATTTTAAGTTCTTTTTTTAGTTTTGGTATAGAGGCAGGAAAACCACTTGCAGATGCTGCGGTAAAAGCTGGGTATGATCACTTATTTGCTAATAACGTC
Source organism: Algibacter sp. (assembly GCF_049667265.1). Classification (GTDB taxonomy): domain Bacteria; phylum Bacteroidota; class Bacteroidia; order Flavobacteriales; family Flavobacteriaceae; genus Algibacter_B. Next base: position 15,316 of record NZ_JBATHX010000311.1, read on the forward strand.
ACTTTTATTGTCATCCTTTGGGGAGGTTTAGCTACTAATTTAGTTTGGACAACTATCTTAAGTATTAAAAATAAATCTTACAAAGATTTTACAAATACTAATACACCAATCCGTAACAACATACTATTTTCTGCATTGGCAGGAACCATATGGTTTCTACAATTCTTTTTTTATGGAATGGGCGAGAGTAAATTAGGAAATGGAGCCAGTTCATGGATTTTACACATGGCTACCATTATTTTAACTGCTAATCTTTGGGGAATTTATAGAAAAGAATGGCAAGGTGTTGCTAAAAGAACCAAGGTTACTATTACTCTTGGTATTTTTACCATACTCCTGTCAGTTGTGCTAGTTGGTATCGGAAACTCTATTTAATTCCCGCTTAAAATCATAAACCATCTTTTTAATAATTTCTTTTGGGTCTCCATCCGATAGGCTTTCGAACGAGACGTAACCACGAAAGCCGTGTCGCTTTATAATTGCGGCCATTTTGGACATATCAGTTCGTTTTTTTTCCTGATTGTGATACACATGTTCTTTGATAAACCAATAATTGGCAAAAGGTGCCAGTTTTTCGGCTTCAGCATACGGATCGTTCGTAGTACGCAGGCCAGAAATATCTAGAATAAGTCCGAACCATTCCGAGTCAACCCGCTCAAGAATATCGATTACTTCATCGGCCGTAAATAAGAACTCATTATGGTTCTGTAAGGCAACAATGACACCTGTTTGCGCGCCATAATTGGCGCAAATTTTGTATTCTTCAACTAGCCATGCTTTCACTTGTTCTTTGGTGTATCCATCAGGAAGGTTTCTACCCGTAAAAACTCGTAGAATAGAGGAGCCAATTGTGGACGAAATAGCGAGCCAGTCTTTAATCATTTCCCGATCAGCTTTTCTGGATTCTACATTTGCGGTTACGAAGTTGTTTCTCACACCTGTCCATGAGATGTTCAATCCAAGCTCCAATGCCTTTTTCTTTAAAGCGAAAATTTCTGGTTTTTTAGGAAGACTTGGATAAGAGGAAAAATAATAGGCGGTTAAATCGACAGCATTGAGGCCAATATCCGACGCAAATTCCATCATATCAAATAAGTCCATCTCGCCACTACGAAATTCGTCATTAAAAGAATAGGCATTAACGCTGTACTGTACCCGTTGCGCAATAGGTTCAACTGGGTCTTTAGTAGCAGCACTCAAAATTGTAGGCGCTGCAAAAAGAGCTGGAGCCAATGCAAGTTTCGAAGGGCATCTCTTCTGTTAGTTTTCATAATATTTTATTTGTTCATTAAATCGATTACTTTTTTCCAGACCTCTTCACTTACGTTCATTCCTTTTTTTTGATTTTTAATTTTGTTAATGAGTGATCGTTCACCAGGATAATAGGTCTTTCCATTCGGTTCGGTAGGCGTTACATCTTTGGTGTAAGCTATGATTTCTTCTGTAAGTTTTTCCTGAAGCGTAAAATCATTATAGGTATTAGGATTAATGCATAGGTAAATTTGAGATACTCCATATTCGTGTGGTTCTAATCCAAGTTTATAAGTGGATTTACCAGCCGAAAGTAGGGTGGCGAGCATATCTAAAACCATAGAAAGTGCAGACCCTTTCCAATAGCCTATCGGAAGTCCACTTTTAGTCGTCAAAATGTCCTCCGCATTTTTTTAAGATTGCCGTTGGCGTCCCATCCGCCATCAAAAGGTAAAGGTTGCCCATTCAACTTGTATTCATTCATTTTGCCAAAAGAAAATTGGGTCATAGCCATATCAAGTACAATTTGACCTTTTTTTCTAGGTATAGAAATAACTAAAGGATTGTTTCCAAGCCTTGCCTCTTTACCACCCCATGCCGGCATGTTAGGTTCTGTATTGGTAAACAGAATACCCATACAGTTTTGTTTTGCCATCATCCAACCATAATAACCTGCTCGCATCCAATGATTCGTGTTTCGAAGAGCGACTAATCCTATTCCGTTTTCTTTGGCTAACTCAATCGACCGATTAGTACATTTTATAGCATTAATTACCCCAGAGCCTAGTTTACCATCCCATCGTTCAATGCAGCCAAAACTTTCTACCTTTTCGGCTTCAATGTCTTTCAAGATTAACCCTAGTTTAAGTTGTTCAATGAAAAAAGGAACCCTATTGATACCATGTGAATTTACACCATGCAAAGTATTTTCGGTATGCACCTCCGCCAATAGTTTCGCATAGTCATCATTGAACCCATATTTACTAAAGAGCGTAGCAAGTACATCATTCATTTCTTTACTTTGGATAGTTATGGTCATTTGTTCCTTTTTTTTATGGTATAGGCCTCAATTCCATGTGTCAAATCAAAATAATGTTTTTCGTCATTATCTTCGACGATTTGCTTTGGGTTGCTTTCTTGAGGATTAAAAGTAATGCAAATTCTTTATAAATTTAAGTAAGCCATATCTAAAAATATTGTTTTCAGCATTTAAGGTACCATATGGATTTTACACATGTCTACCATTATTTTAACTGCTAATCTTTGGGGAATTTATAGAAAAGAATGGAAAAGTGTTGCTAAAAAAACAAAAAGAATCATAACAGCTGGAATTGTTGCGATTCTTTAATCTGAAGTTTTGGTAGGGATAGGGAATTCTTCATAATAATTAAGTTTTAAAAGGGCACTACTTTTCAGGATACAGCAGGATAGAAAATAGTTTTCAATTAATGAAATTTGATATTATCAATATTTAATTTACTTTGCTATGAAAATTACCATGCTTACTTTTTTGTGTTTTATAACCATAACTTCCATACAAGCTCAGGTAAAATTATCTACTGATTTCACAAACGAAAGTGAAAAGAAACTTCCAATACACGATGTTTGGAATGTAGCTAACAGGATTAGTCCAACTAATGGATCAAATATTCGTTCAGGTCTTAAAATGAATATCGTTAGAATGATTGGAGGAATAAGGAAAGTTGTAGATGGAAATTCCTATAAAGATTTAGATTTCGACCCTTGTATATACGATTCAATAAACAACATTTATGTTTATAGATGGGAACCTCTTATTGAAAGACTCGATAAAGTAGTTAATTCACAAACCGAGATTTTACAAATAGCTTTAGATCAGCCACCATGGGCTTTTCAACACGGTTATACGTTCATTCCAGAAGGCACAAGAGACAATGTTAATTTTCGCGAAAATGAAAAAATGTCCATTTACGGAAATTCATTACCACCAGCAGATAAACAAGCTTATCATGATTTTATAAAAGCATTAATGACTAAGTTGGTTGAAACTTATGGCGAAGAAAAAGTCTTATCCTGGCGTTTTAGAGTAGGATCGGAAATAGAAACTCCAGATCATTGGTTTGGCACGAAACAAGATTTTATAGAACACTTTGCAAATACCGAAAGCGCAGTTAGGTCAATATTACCAGATGCAAAAGTAGGTTTGCACACCAGAAATCCAGGATTTTTATATAGAAGCGGAACAGAGTTAAATTATAAAGGAGAACCGTTTGCATCTTTTATTGAAGGACTTATAGACTATAATTTTGATAACAATATAAAGTGTGATTTTTGGGGGCTTTCGGATTATATTGTAATGGGGAGCACAAGTTTAAGAGATATGAATGGTAAATACGATAAAAATTTTGCCCCTTTAATTAATAACCCCAAATGGAACCCTGAAACATCAATAGATATTATGGAGTATAAAACCGTAACTACTATGAATGGTGCCGATGGTAAAGGTACAATAGGCTGCGAAACCTCACATAGAGATATAGTAGAATTGATTTTTTCAAACACCTATTATAAGAATAAAGATAAAGGCTTAGAGTTTATTTATAGATGGGGTAACAGAACAGATAGTGAAGACCCTTCAGGTATAAAAGAGTTAAATATGATGCTAGATTTGGTTCGTTATGAAACTAGCATAACAGGTAGTCCAAATACGTCTACCAATGAGTTGGATGCTATTTTTGCTAAAAATGACTCTGAAGATGAATATGATGTGTTAATTTATAATTATAATAGTAGTAATTTAAGTTATAGAGACAATGAATCTGTAGATGTTTCATTTACTACAAATTTACCTGCTGGTTCATCATTATATTATAGGAGCAAATCATATGGGAAAGAGAATAACAAGCTTCAGAATTTTTTAATCAATAATTCAAACTATGTTATGAGTGGTTTTGATGAGAAAGGGGAACCAGATCGTACCTTAACGGAAGAAGGCTATACTGCATATTTAAATTATGAAAATCCAAGCCCTCATGTATTTAGTGAATGGAAAAATGTTACAACTAATGCACGAACCGATGGGGGTTCAGGATCTGAGGTTAGTTTAAATACAGAAATAGGGTCTTTTGCTTTTGAAAAATTTGAATTTAGACCTGAGGCATTTTTTGTAAAAGCAATTTCTCCAGCAACTTTTGTGTGGACGACTACGGAAGATTTTTCTGATTGGTTTGCTGTTAATGGAGGGATGACAATTAATACAGATAATGATAAATTAAGTGTGGCTTATTCTTCAAATGCTTCTTGGCCCATGGTAGCAATAACTGGCCTAAATATAAATGCTAGTCTATTTGGTACTTTAAGAGTGGTAGTGAAAAATAGTACAGAAAAACCAGATCTTCAAATGGCACCAAATGCCCCAGGTACAACATTTGTAACGGGAAGAAAAAAAGAAACCATACCTAATGATAACCAATGGCATACTTTAGATTTTGATTTAATTAATTGGGGTTTATGGACTGGTACTATTACTGAATTTAAATTTTATAATAATATCAGTTCCGGTAGCATTGTTTTTGACAGAATAGAGTTTATACCGAGAGCAAATATTGAAACACATACCATTACAATAAGTAAAGAAGGTCAAGGTCTATTAAATTATAGTAGTGGTACGGCATTCGCTGGGCAAGAATTTACTTTAAATGCTATTGCAAATGAAGGTTGGGAGTTTGAACGTTGGGAAGGCGATGTTATAAGTAATGACACCCCTTTAGCAATAACTGTTGCATCAGATTTGAATATAAAAGCGGTGTTTTCTAATGGTGGACTATCTGTTGCAGAACATAGTATAAATAAGTTAAATGTATTTCCTAATCCTAGCAATAACGGGGTTTTTAACATAAAAACACAAACACCAGATAATTGGGAAGTATATACCATAACCGGAAGAAAAGTACTTTCAGGACATGGGAATAAGGTTAATATATCATCATTTTCAAAGGGCATCTATATTTTAAAAATGGAAAAATCTTTTGCAAAACTAGTGTATTAATCTACATGAATTAAAAAGTAAAATAAAAACTGAAATGAAAAACGTTGTACCATCATTAATTGACTTTAAGGTAAATCGTTTATTCGTTTTAAAGTGTATTTTGTTATTAGCAATTTGTAGTTTAAATAGTTGTGGTCAGGAAAACCAAAGCGACTCTAGTGAAGACTTGTTTAGAAAATTCCAAAACCCATCCGCAGAAGCAAGACCTTTTGTACGTTGGTGGTGGAACGGTAATAAAGTAAAACCAGATGAATTAGATAGACAGTTAGAATCACTAAAAAGTGTAGGTTTTGGCGGCGTAGAAATTAATCCTATTGCTATGCCACCAGCCTTTGATACAAGCGAAGAATCTTTGGTTTGGATGAGTGATGAGTGGATTGATATGGTAGTTCATGCCGCAAAAAAAGCCAAAGATTTAGGTATGATTACCGATATGATAGCTGGTACAGGGTGGCCATTTGGAGGCGAATTTTTACATGAAGAAGAAACGTGTCAACGTATGGTAACAGACCAGATAACCTATAAAAGCGGGGATGTAATTGGAATAGATGAATCTTCATTAATTAAGTTATTTAAGGACAAGAACAAAAATAGTCGTGAGCAGAGACATGTAAGTAAGCGCACGACATATAAGTTGGCCAATGTAAATCTTGTGCCAGAAAACTGTTCGGATGTTAACCAAATCGTAAATTTAGATACATATATTGAAGAAAACGGCAAACTATCTTATACCATAAAAGAACCTGGGAATTATTTATTGAGCTATAACTTAATTCAACAAAATTTTAGAGATGTTACCTTAGGTGCTCTGGGAGGTGCTGGCCCTGTAATGGATCATTATAAAAAGGAAATGACCTTGGCCTATTTAAACAGATTAAAGAAAATTTCAGAACGCTCGGGCATTCCGCTTAATCAATTAATAAGAGCTATTTTTTGCGATAGTATTGAAGTATCTGGAGCCAACTGGACCGATGGTTTTGAGACCATTTTTCTGAATACCTACGGTTATAAACTGGATAAATGGATGCCTTTTGTGTTTTATTCTGCACGCGGTAATTATTCAAATGATACCTATTCCGAAAACTTTTCATCTCAATTTAAAGATGAATTAAAACGCGTTCGGTATGATTATAACAAGCTATTAGTAGAATTGTTTTTAGAAAACTTTACACAAACCTATAAAGATTTTTGTGAAGAAAACGGCGTTTTATGTCGATATCAAGCCTATGGAACGCCGTTTTTAATGGGCATGCTAGATGGCTATATGATACCCGATATTCCAGAAAGTAACAATTGGATTTATTCAGCAGAAATGAAAGATTCTTTATGGCAATGGAATCAAAGTCATGGCTATATGACATGGAATATGTACGCTTCTGCAGGCGCACATTTAACAGGGAAAAAAATAACAAGTGGAGAAACGATGACCAACACACGTGGTGTTTTTAAAATGACTCTTGAAGAGATGAAACAACATGATGATATCAATTTCATTACTGGAATAAATCATTCTGTTTTACACGGTTATAATTACTCTCCAAAAGAGGTGCCTTTTCCGGGTTGGATACGTTATGGAGCTTATTTTAGCGAACAAAATACATGGTGGAAGCACCTAAACCATTGGGTAGATTATAATGCACGATTATCAGCTGTATTTCAAAATTCACAAGCCGATAAATCTATTGCTATCATCGGTCCAACATCCGATTTGTGGGGAAATAAAGGTTTAGCCAGAGAGCCTTTTCATATGGAACCTGAATATCTATACAAACTTTGGGAGCCTATTAGTCAATTAGGGTATTCATGTGAGTATATTAATCAAAATGTTTTAACTAAAGCTGTAATAGAAAATGGTCAAATTTCCTTTGGGAATATGACGTATAAATTGTTGGTTTTGGCAAGTTTAAAATCCATTCATTCAGAAACGGCATCAGCTATTAAACAATTTGTGGAGTCTGGAGGAAAAGTAGTAGTAGTTGATGGACTTCCAGAAAAGTCACTACACTTTACTGATTTTCAGAAAAATGATGAACTAGTAAAACAGATGATGGAGATGTTATTGACTAAACACCCCGATTCATTTATTAAATTAAATCAACCAGACACTTTAGAAGAATTATTACCATGGACTAAAAATATTCTAGAACAATCAGGTCTAAATCCAGATGTAGCAATAAGCAATCCAACAAAAAAAGTATACCAAATTCATCAATATACCGATGATAAGGATATTTATTTCTTTACAAATGTGCATCGATTTGAAACCACAACTTTTCATGCAAAATTCCCTGTAGAAGATAAATATCCTTGGGTTTGGAATCCAGAAACTGGCGAACTCAAACCACATTTTTATGCTTCAAATGCTAATGAGTTGGCAATTGTTTTAAATCCATTAGAATCCTTATTACTTGTTTTTGAAGATGAAAAACCAACCAAAAAAGCAGAAAAAGAAGAAAGTCAAGTTAAAAGTTCAAAAGTAATTGATGGAGATTGGACTGTAATAGGACATCACGTAGACAATAAAACTTACACTTGGAATATGACAGAACTTGTCGATTTAAGTCAATCAACAGAAACCACACAAAATTCATTTGCAGGAGAAATTATCTATAAGACAACAATAAATAATACAGAAGATTTTACACACATAGAATTAGGTGATGTCAATGAAGGTATAACAGAACTATATGTAAACGGTCAAAAAGTGGGTAAGCGCTGGTATGGTAAGGCTATTTATCCAGTAGAAAGTTATTTAGAAGAAGGAAATAATAATATTGAAATCCGTTACACAACAGTTTTGGCTAATTATTGCAAATCAATAGATAACCCCTTAACAAATCGTTGGACAAAGGCATATAGCGACAAAGTGTCAACAGGTTTACAGGGGCCTGTTAAATTATTAGTATGTAGATAAAGCATGACTGTGCAGGATAATTTTTATAAGGCATTCTAATACCTTTCACTTTGAATAAAAATGTAACATAAATTTTCAATTAATAGTATTATAATGATAAATAAACAAGCACTATTTTTACTAGCATTTTTGACCATTTTCTGTGTGTCATGTCATCAAGTTTCTACCTCAAGAACACCAATGGCTTTTGAGAAACTAACGATTGATTCAAAAGAAAATCCACAAACTATAGAAAGTGAACAGCCACTTTTTTCTTGGATTGTGAATGTTGAAGGGATTAATAAATCCCAATCGGCATATCATATTTTAGTAGCATCTTCAGAGGATAAATTAAATGAAGAAGATGCGGATTTATGGAATTCTGGTAAAATTAGTAGTGATAAATCTGCTTTTGTAAAGTACAATGGAAAAGCTTTAAAAGCGCTGCAAACTTATTTTTGGAAAGTGATGATTTGGGATGAAAGAGGAGACACATCTGCATGGTCAGATGCTCAGACCTTCCAAATGGGACTAATGAATCAAGAAAATTGGGGAGTTTCTAAATGGATTACTTTAAACAAAGATACTAGAACATCGCAACATCGTTTTAGAGATTACAAAACAGGTGGCATGAAAAAACCAGAACCTGTAGATGGTTTTGCAGCTAGCTATTTTAGAAATGAAGTTGATATCAATAAAAATATTAAAAATGCACAGGCTTATATATGTGGTTTAGGGTATTACGAATTGTACTTAAATGGCGAAAAAGTAGGCGACCATGTTCTAGATCCTGCACCGTCAAACTATGATAAGCAGGCCTATTATGTAAATTATGATATTACAAGTGACCTTAACTCTGGAAAAAATGCTTTCGGAATTATTCTAGGAAATGGGTTTTATGGACAAAATATTTCTTGGAAACGCGATCCAGAATCGGATAAAGATTTGGCTTACGGACCTCCAACCGTCAAGCTTTTAGTGAAACTTAAATATGAAGATGGTACAGAAGCTGATTTTTATACCGATGAAACTTGGAAAGAAGCCACAGGCCCTATCGTATTTAATAATATTTATGGCGGAGATACTTACGATGCAAGATATGAATTAGGTAATTGGGCTTCGGTTGATTTCAATGACGAAAACTGGGGGCAAGCCAAAGAGGTTACTCCAGAAATAAAAAAAATAAGTGCGCAACAAATGCCACCCATAAAAAAGTTACAAGAGTTTGAGCCTCAAAATGTATTTAAAGGTGCTGATGGCGAATGGATAGTAGATTTTGGTCAAAATATTGCCGGTTGGGTAAAGTTAAACGTGAAAGAAAAGGAAGGTCAACTTATTGAAATTATTACTACAGAAGCTTTGTTAACTAACGGAAAAGATATTTTTCAAGGCTCTACAGGTGGCGGTGCCAACGGAATGGCTCAAATTTATAAATACATCAGCAAAGGCGATGGTTTAGAATCTTGGGAGCCTAAATTTAGCTATCATGGTTTTAGATATGCAAAAGTTAAAGGAGTTTCTACAAAGCCAGATGCCGATATGATAAAAGCGGTTTTAGTGGCTACCGATATTCAAGAAACAGGGGGTTTTTCATCTTCAGATGAATTGCTGAATAAAATGCATAGCATTAGTAAATGGACTATTGTTGATAATGTACATGGTATTCCTGAAGATTGCCCGCATCGCGAAAAATGTGGCTGGTTAGGAGATGCGCATGCCTTTTGTGAATACGCGCTTTACAATTATGATATGTATGATTTCTATAAAAAATACATGGAAGACATCCGTACACAAATGCGTCCAACTAAAGGGCATAATAACCCAGATATTAAGTTCCAAGTGCCAACAATGATTGCTCCAGGAAAGCGTACTTCAAGCTATGCAAAAATAGATTGGGGCGTTGCTACAATGTATTTACCTTGGTACAATTACCTGTATTATGGCGATGATACAATTGTTAAAGAATATTATGAAGCTATGCG
>NZ_JBATHX010000312.1:0-2407 GCF_049667265.1 Algibacter sp.
ATAATTTGTTGAAAGCTCCAAACCATATGCTGAGGTATTATCAAAATTGTCATAAGATAAAATGGAGTTTCCAGAGGTTACATCGGTTCTGTCAATAAAAACATATCGGCTAATATTATCTTCAATAATTCTATAAAAAACGCCTGCAGTAATGCTTCCGTTTTTTAATTGCCTTGTATAATTGGTTTCTATGGAGTTTGTAAATTGTGGTTGTAATTCGGAGTTTCCAAAGGACGAAATACGTGGTGTACTCCATTCTCTAATAGGATTTATTTGTTGTAAACCTGGTCTGTCTACTCGACGACTAAAACTTAACTGATAGGAGTTTTTGTCAGACTGGTTATACGTTAGAAACGCCGATGGGTAAATTTGAAAATAATCGTTTGTAAATGGCAAAAGTTCTGTGCTGTTGTCATCAAATGTTTTTAAAGCATCAGCACTTGCATTAACTTGTTCTGCTCGTAATCCTATTTGGTAATTCCATTTTTCAAGTGTTTTTCCATAGGTGAAATAAGCTGAGTAAATATCTCTGTTATAGTCAAAATCGGTGCTTGGTGTTGGAATAATGTTTCCTTCACTAGAAAAGGTTTGACCTGTTGAGGTATAATTAATTTTAGATCCAAATAGTAAGGCTTGTAAACCAGCTTCAATTTTAGTTTTCTCATTAATAGGTTTTACATAATCAACATTAATAGTGGTTTGATCTCGTACGGTTCCTACATTATCAATATAGTTTGGCGGAAAGTTAAAATTGAAAAAATCGAAATTTGCAATTTCATCATTTTCAAAATCGTTGTAATCTATTTCAATATCTAAAGTTTCGTCTTCATCAGTAAATTCATGCTTGTAAGCAACATTATATTGCCCAGAATTGTTTTCTGAAATATTTGAAAATAATTGACTTTGCGTAAGTGAAGGGTAACTTAAAATGGTGCTTCCAGAACCATTGCCATTAAAAATATTTTGGTTTGTAAAAAATGAAATGGTGTTTTTGTCATTTATATAAAAATCAACGCCAACTTTATATAAATGTGATTTGTTGTTATTTCCAAATTTGAAATCTTGACGGGAATTATCATCCAGTCTATCAATCCCTCCAAAGTTGTCGTATTTGCCAATATTGTTTCCGTAGTTGCCATAAAAATTGAATTTTCCATTTCTGTAATTCATATCTATGGAACTGTTGAATTTGGCAAAAACTTCGTTAGTCACACCAACATTAAAATTTCCGTTAAAACCGACCTGCGTGTTTTTATGAAGTTTAATATTTATAATACCGCTCATGCCTTCCGGATTATACTTAGCTGAAGGATTGGTAATTAATTCAATTTGTTTTATAGATGTGGAAGGAATTTGTTTTAAAAGCTGTGCAATAGGGACGTTGCTTAACTTACCATCAACCATAACACGTACATTTTCGTTACCTCGAAGGCTTATGTTTCCTGTTTGCTGGTCGACACTTACGGATGGAATATTATTCATGATATCGCTAGCGGTTGCACCTGCGGTAGTTAAATCTTTTCCGATAGTAATGACTTTTCTGTCTACCTTTTGCTGAATTGTAGATACTTCTGCAACTACCGTAACGGCATCTAGACCTTCGGCTTCTTCTTCAAGAAGAATATCGCCTATATTAACGTCGTAATTGCCTTTGCCAATAGTAACATTTAAATTTGTTGTTTTGTAACCGATATACTGAATGCTAACAATAATACTGCCCTCTGGAATTTTATCTATGGAAAAAGTTCCATCAGCTAAAGTGATGCCACCAGTAATTGTTTTGCCATCACTATTTTTAATAATAATGTTTACGTAAGGTAAGGGTTCTTTTAAAGTTGCGTCTAACACTTTTCCTAGTATAGTACCAGTTTTGTCAGTTTTAGGATCGGGATCTGATGCGTGTGCTGTCAAAATAGAAAAAAGAATAGCACACAAATAAAGTAATTGTTTCATTTGATTGGTTTGATTTTTTGATTGATGTTTCTAAGTAGACGCTAAATTTCAACTTCTGTTACTATATTTGGGTCAAATTAACAGTCTTTTAACTTTTTTAACAGATGAATAAAAAAACTTTGGTGCTTGGCGCATCATTAAAGCCAGATCGCTATTCTAATTTTGCTATTCAGCGATTAGTTGCTAAAAAAATCGAAACGGTAGCTTTTGGATTGAGGTCTGGAACCGTTTCCGGAGTGACAATTGATACTGAATTACTACCATATAAAAATGTGCATACAGTCACCTTATATTTAAACCCGGATAGACAAAAAGCCTATTACGAATATATAATATCCTTAAAACCTGAGCGCGTTATTTTCAATCCTGGAACAGAAAATCCAGAATTATATAAGTTTTTAAAAGAACATAAAATTGCTTTTGAAGCGGCTTGTACTTTGGTTTTACTTTCTAC
>NZ_JBATHX010000313.1:0-1836 GCF_049667265.1 Algibacter sp.
CCGACGGGAAAGCTTTCATACGAACCGCCAATTGGGTGGCATTAGTGGTTTTCCAAAACGCGATGAAAGTGAATACGATGCTTTTGGTGTTGGGCATTCGTCAACCTCCATTTCGGCAGCTTTAGGAATGGCTATTGCATCAAAATTAAAAGGTGAAAACAAACAACATATTGCTGTAATTGGCGATGCTTCTATTGCCAGCGGAATAGCCTTTGAAGGTTTAAATCATGCTGGTGTTACCGATGCTAATTTACTCGTTATTTTAAATGACAATGCTATTGGAATTGACCCAAGCGTTGGCGCGTTAAAAATGTATTTAACAAACGTAAAAAAAGGCACGCAAAAGCAAGACAATATTTTTGAAGCCTTAAATTTTGATTATTCAGGCCCCATTGATGGCCATGACATAAATAAAATTATTTCAGAACTTGAAAGGCTAAAAACCGTTAAAGGACCAAAGCTTTTACACGTCATTACTACAAAAGGAAAAGGTTTAAAACAAGCGGAAGCCGACCAAGTAAAATATCATGCTCCGGGGAAATTCGATTCGGCAACAGGCGAACTTATTGCCAAATCAACCTCTAGGTTGCCAAAATATCAAGATGTTTTTGGTCATACTATTGTGGAGTTGGCCAAAAAAAATAAAAACATTGTTGGCATTACACCCGCCATGCCAACAGGCAGCTCGTTAAAATACATGATGGAGCAAATTCCAGATCGCGCTTTCGATGTGGGGATTGCAGAGCAACATGCTGTAACTTTGGCCGCAGGAATGGCAACACAAGGTTTAATACCGTTTTGCAACATATACTCGACCTTTTTACAACGCGCTTTCGACCAAATTATCCATGATGTAGCCATACAAAAACTACCCGTTATTTTTTGTTTAGACCGCGCTGGTTTGGTTGGTGAAGATGGTGCCACACACCACGGTGTTTTCGATTTAAGTTATTTACGTTGCATCCCAAACCTAGTTATATTCGCGCCCCGAAATGAAATAGAGCTGCGTAACATCATGTATACCGCCCAATTAGGTTTAGAGCAACCTATTGCCATTCGGTACCCTCGTGGACGTGGCGTTACTATCAATTGGAAACAACCATTTTCCAAAATAGAAATAGGTAAAGCTACTACGCTTAAAGAAGGCAAAAAATTGGCGATTTTAAGTATTGGTAACATGGCGCAAAATGTTTCCGAAGCTATTGAAAACTTAAATGTTTCCCATTACGATATGCGTTTTGTAAAACCTTTGGACGAAAAATTACTTCATACCATTTTCAAAACTTATGATACTGTGGTTACCGTTGAAGACAACGCCATAAAAGGTGGTTTTGGAAGTGCCATTCTCGAGTTTGCTTCTAAAAACAGTTATAAGAATACAGTAAAAGTTTTAGGGATTCCTGATGAATTTTTGGAACATGGTAGTGTTGATGAACTTCAAAAATCTGTTGGTTTGGATGCGGATAGTTTAACCAAAGTTTTTGATTCCCTTTTTTAAAAATCCACCTTGACTTTGTCAGAAAAATTTGATAACTTCGTTTAACAATCGATAAAATTTATTGAAACGGAACTTTATCTTTGCATTATACACAATTACTACAAATGACTAAACTTTCTACCTTATTCGCATTAATTATTGCACTCACCGCAAATAGTCAGTCATTAAAAACATTATCAATTGAGCAACAACTTGAAGATGTCGAATTCATAAAAACAGAATTAGAGAAATTACATCCAGGGATATATACCTATCAAACTAAAAAGGAGTTTGAGGATGGATTTATATCATTAAAAGAAAACCTTTACGAAAATCAAACAGTTTTCGATTTTTACAAT
>NZ_JBATHX010000314.1:0-3510 GCF_049667265.1 Algibacter sp.
GAGACAGAATAAGTAATTTAAAACCAGACGAAATTGGATATATTAAGGTAAACTCATTGAAACAAAATGGTATTACCATCAATCATGAAACTGTAGGTACGGTATTGGAAGTGGAATTAGCAAAACCTATTCAACCAGGAGAAAGTGTAACATTTGATATGGATTTTGACGGACAAGCACCTGTACAAATTCGTCGTTCTGGTAGAAATAATAAAGAAGGAGTCGCACTATCAATGGCGCAATGGTATCCTAAATTAGCAGAATACGATTTTGAAGGTTGGCATGCCGACCCATACATTGGGCGTGAGTTTCATAGTGTGTGGGGAGATTTTGATGTGAAACTAACCATCGATAAAAACTATGTGATTGGTGGTACTGGCTACCTTCAAAATCCAAATGAAATTGGACATGGTTATGAAACAGGAACAATAAATCGTCCTGATTCTAATAAATTAACATGGCATTTTGTAGCACCTAATGTGCATGATTTTACTTGGGCTGCAGATCCAGATTATATTCACGATACCATGCAGGTGCCTAATGGACCAATGCTACACTTTTTATATAAAAGCACCATGTCGAACATTCAAAAGAATAATTGGAAACGCATTCAGCCAAAAGCCGTAGAATTTATGCAGTATTACAGTAACCTTGTTGGTAAATACCCTTACAAGCAATACTCCATTATTCAAGGAGGTGATGGTGGTATGGAATATGGTATGTGTACTCTTTTATTAGGTGAAGGCACTTACGATGGGCTGATAAAGGGAGTAATATCGCATGAAATGGCGCATACTTGGTTTCAGTTTTTATTAGCAAATAACGAATCGAAACATCCATGGATGGATGAAGGTTTTTCAACTTATATAGAATACCATGGTGTTAACGATATTTTCAATGAAGGTAAAGAAAACCCTTTAGAAGGTGTTTATAACACCTATATAGCGTTAGCAAGGTCTGGCAGAGAACAACCATTAACTACACATGGTGACCGCTATATGTTTAACCGCGCATATAGTTTGGCATCATACTATAAGGGTGCTGTCTTTTTATCACAGTTAGGTTATATTATGGGTGAAGAAAATTTGAATCTCACTATTAAAAAATATTTTATGGACTTCGTTTTTAAACATCCAAAACCTTTGGACATAATTAGGACCGCAGAAAAAGTATCTGGATTAGAACTAGATTGGTATTTAATAGATTTTGCACAAACTACAAATACCATTGATTACGCAGTAACTGCAGTTAATGACAAATCCATTTCTTTAGAGCGCATTGGATTAATGCCTATGCCAATTGATATTTCGGTAACTTATACTGATGGAACTACTGAAGATTTTTACATTCCTTTACAAATGATGCGTGGTGAAAAACCAACCTCAGCAACTATAATTAAAGATTGGGCTTGGGCGTATCCTACTTACACTTTTGAAGTTTTAAAAGCTGTAAAATCTGTTCAAATAGACCCAAAAGAAATGATGGCAGATATTGATAAGGAGAATAACAAAAAGTAACTTAAACTTTAAAATAAAAAAAGCCACTTCGTGTTAAACAAAGTGGCTTTTTTGGGCTTTATTTTTAATAACTCTAGCTCAATACCAAGGTTCTGTTTTATAAATATCCGTTTTGGCAACACGCTCTCGGTTATTTAGCCTTAGATGGGTGCTGGTTATTTGTCTGTTTCTATATCCTAATAAATGAAATAAAGGTTTCGCTAAAAACTTTGTAGTGGTTAAGTTAACTTGTAATATTCCTTCGGTTTTATCAACCCAAGAAATTCCTGGTAACCATGCCAAAAGTGAATCTGTTTTTACGCGTCTTAAAAGGGCAGATAGTTTTAATAAAAATGGTTTTATGGGTTTTATAATAAAAAAACCTTCAGCTCCTTTTTTTTGATATAATGGCATAAAAATGCTCCCGCTAATTGGCGCTAGAATTTCACTTGAATTGCTTTGCGCTAATTTTGTGCCTTTTGTTATGTTTTCAAAACTTTCAAATCCGTTAAGCATTTTAAACTGTTCATCTTTTTTTATTCTGTGGAGATAAACCACTTCAAAAATGGTATGTGTGTTTTTGGATTGTTGCTTTAATTGCTCATAGTATTTTGAAAAATCAATAATTGCTTCTTCTTTTAAAATTCCTGAATAAACTAAGGTTAAATAAATAAAAGCAATATTATTAGTGATAGCAAAAAAATCATCATGCTGGCCAGATTCAAAACCTAAGGACACATAACCCATTTGGTTTATATAACTTAGCAAGGGTCCGTTTAAATATTCCTCGATACCTAAAACAATTGGCACAGGAAATTGTGTAGAGAATTTTCTATTTATAATAGCGTCATTAATAGTAATAAACGGCAAGGTTTTACTGGATGTGGTATGTAAATCTATAAAGTAAAAAGGTGGCTGATTGTTTTGTAAAATGTCATTTAAAATATCGAGTAGTTCTAATAATTCTGTTTCATCATCGTTTAAATCTGTTTTGTTTTTTATGTTTTCAATTTGATCTTTGGTCCATAGTCTATTCAAATCGTCAAAAACATAGCGTTTGTGAATTTTTAAGGCTTTTAAGTTACCTGAAATGCCGTAAATAGTGCCTTTTACATAACTACTGTTTACTCCAGCTAATGCGTCTTTTATAGCAAAAATACCTGAGGTTTCATTGCCATGGATGCCGCCAAAAAAAACCACAGTTGGTCCTGGTTTAGCTCCTGTAATCTTCCCAAGTATTCTCTCCACTTTTATACTGCTATCTAGCGCTTTATTATATACATCGATCATATAATCATGTCTTTTTTTGTAACTAAACCAATTAACTTGTTGTTTTTAAGTACGGGTAAACTTCCTATACCGTGGGTTTCCATTAAATCTTTAGCGGTTTCAATAGGTGTATATTCCTCAACTGTTATAAGGTCTGTTTTCATCAATTTATCGACACTATTATGATTGTCGTTGAGTTGGTTTAAATAGCTTTCAACATCTGCCCAACTGATTAGCCCTATCAATTCTCTTTCGTTATTAATTACTGGCATATGATGAATATTTTTCCATATCATAATATGTAATACTAAATCGACGCTGTCTTTTTTATCAACTGAAAAAATATCTGAACTCATAACATGCTTTACAACATATTTTGTTTTAAAACCAGTATCTCCAGCATTTTGCACGGCACCCCAAACTGAAACAGGGAATCCTTTTTCTTGTTTATCATATATACTTGCTGTTAATATCTGCATGGCTTCATAGCGCTTGTGTGTTTTTAATAAATTTCTGTAATTTCTAACCAACCATTCTGAGCCATTGTTACCATTAACTCTATCCTGAATAATTTTTAGGTAATATTCGGCATCATGCGGACTAACGCCAACCGAGTAAAGCCCTTTGTATGCCATTGGTAAAAGCTCGTCTAAAAGAAGTTTATGACTGGATATATATTTTCCATTCCAATAAAACTGGGTTGCCATTCCGTAACGCGCCGCATTAAAAAAATTCTGTTTCACAT
>NZ_JBATHX010000315.1:0-2431 GCF_049667265.1 Algibacter sp.
TTGTTTACATCTTAATTAAAACCTCTCGACTGCGCTCGAGGGGACAAAAAACTTAGTCTTCAAGCTTAGAAGACAACTCAAACCAACGTAATTCCTTGGTTTCTATGGTGTCAATAATTTTTTGAAGCTTGTCCGAAAGTTTGTTAATATCATCTTGCGATAAATCGGGGTTATGAAATTTGTTTTCTAATTCTTTTTTATCAAAGGCCAAAGTATTCAATTTGCTTTCAATATTTCTTAATTCTTTTTCTTCATTAAAAGAAAGTTTTGACGCTTCATTTTGTTTCCAAGATTGTTTTTCTTTTTTATCTTCTGTAGTTGTTGAAACTTCTATTGCTGGTTGGCTATCCTCATAAACTCTATAGTCGGTATAGTTTCCTGGGAAATCTTCAATTACGCCATCACCTCTAAAAACAAAAAGGTGATCAATAACTTTATCCATAAAATAGCGGTCGTGAGAAACCACAATAATACATCCAGGAAAGTCTAAAAGGAAACTTTCTAATACATTCAATGTTACAATATCCAAATCATTCGTGGGCTCATCAAGAATTAAAAAATTAGGATTCTGAATTAAAACGGTACATAAATATAAACGTTTACGCTCACCACCACTTAATTTTTCAACAAAATCATATTGCTTTTTTCTGCTGAATAAAAAACGCTCTAACAATTGTTGGGCACTAATTTGTTTTCCTTTTTTAAGGGGAATATAGTCCCCAAATTCTCGAATAACATCAATAACCTTTTGCTCAGGTTTTATGGTGATTCCATCTTGCGTGTAGTACCCAAATTTAACCGTGTCACCTTTTATAACTTTTCCGGAATCGGGTTTTGAAGTTTGGGTTAATAAATTTAGAAATGTCGTTTTTCCAGTTCCGTTTTTACCAATAATACCAACGCGTTCGCCTTTTTTAAAGGTATATTCAAAGCCATCAAGAATGGTTTTATCTTCAAAGGCTTTTGATACTTTATGGAATTCTAGAATTTTACTTCCTAGGCGTTCCATGTTTAATTCTAACTGAACTTCGTGGTCGTTTCTGCGTTGATGAGCACGGTGTTTAATATCGGCAAAATCGTCAATTCTAGACTTAGATTTTGTTGTTCTTGCTTTTGGTTGGCGACGCATCCAGGTAAGCTCTTTTTTGAAAAGTTGCTTCGCTTTTCCTGTTTCTACGGCCTCTCGCTCAATGCGTTCATCTCGCTTTTCTAAATAATACGAGTAATTTCCTTTATAGCTGTAAAGTGTCCCTTCATCCAATTCTATGATTTCATTACAAACGCGTTCTAAAAAATAACGGTCGTGCGTAACCATAAAAAGCGTCATATTTTCTTTGGAAAAAAACGCTTCTAGCCATTCAATCATTTCCAAATCTAAATGGTTTGTTGGCTCATCTAAAATTAATAAATCGGGTTTGTTAATTAAAGCATTAGCTAAAGCCAATCGTTTTTTTTGTCCGCCAGAAAGCACACTTACTTTTTGGTTTAAATCTTCAAGCTTAAGTTTAAAAAGTATTTGCCTGTACAGGGTTTCAAAATCCCAAGCTTGATGGCGATCCATCGCATCAAAAGCTTTTTGGTAAGCGTCTGTGTCCTCCGGGTTTAAAAGTGCTTTTTCGTAATTCGAAATAATTTTTAAAATAGGATTATCGCTCGCGAAAATAGTTTCTTCAACCGTTAAAGTCTCATCAAACTTAGGGTCTTGTGATAAAAAGGACACTTTAATATCTTTTCTAAAAATGACGTCGCCAGAATCAGCTACATCATCACCAGATAGAATATTTAAAATAGAGGTTTTCCCTGTACCGTTTTTGGCAACAAAGGCTATTTTTTGGTCCTTATGAACGCTAAAGGAAATAGCTTCAAAAAGCGTAAGTTCTCCGTATGATTTGGAGATGTTTTCTACAGTTAAATAATTCAAAAGCAAATATTTTCTGCAAATAACGCACAAAAAACCAAAAAACACGTTATAAGTTTTATTGTTCATAACGAAAACTTATATTTGTGAGAAATCAATTTGCCTCAATATGAAGAGTTATTTCCTGGTTGCTTTTATATTTATAAGCGTATTTTTTACTTCGTGTATAACCAATAAAGATGTTGTTTATTTACAAGATAAAGGCGATGGAAACGATAGTACAACAGTATTAACTGAATTACCAAAGCCTTATAAAGTTCAAGTTAATGATATTTTGAGTATTAATGTAAAAGCTTTAGATAAGGAGCTTGTGGGTATTTTTAATCCAATTGAACAAACTAATAATGCAGGGCAGGACCAGGCAGGCCTTTATTTTAATGGTTTTACTGTAGATATGCACGGGCGTATTGAGTTTCCTATTTTAGGAAAAATTAATGTGCTAGGATTTACTATTGAAGAAATAAAAACAAAAGTTAAAGATGAACTTTTGAAACAATATTTTAAAGAAACAGC
>NZ_JBATHX010000316.1:0-6631 GCF_049667265.1 Algibacter sp.
GTTGTAACGTTTTTTTGTTTTAATCGGTGTTGATCCCAAATCAATTTAGTGTTTTATTAGTTTTTTGCTACCTTAAAAAGGTTTATTTCTCAAAGTAAGTGAATTTATTAAATGTAGGATTATTGAATTTTACCTTAGCTTAATTGAATATTACCCAATACTATCGTTAAGTCCAATTTGAAATTCATTTCATATGTTTTCTCCTAATAATGATATGGTAAACCAGAGTAAGTTTAGGGTAAGACACTAAATAAATAATATCTCTCTATTTAGTTAATTTGTAAAATAAGGTTTTATTTGAAGATTTCTTGAACAGAAAGTATTTATTAAAGTCAAAAGACAAGAACCTAAGATGACAATATATAAGAATCAAATTCATTCAAACAACTAGCACATGATATTTACAAAATTAACATTCAATATCTTATTGGTAACGATTACCATTCAAACATCTTGTTTTTCATTCCAAAGTAAAGATTCGATAAGCTTGGTACAAAGACACATTTACCCCGAAAATATCATATTCCATTCACCCGGACAAAACCCCGAAGGCATCACCTTTAATGCTACCAATAATACTTTTTATTTAAGTGCTATTAATCAAAATCCATCTATCAAAGCTGTGGATTTTGACGGAAACGTCAATACATTTTCAAACGATAAAAATGAAACTTCAAGAGCTAGTTTTGGTTTAAAGACCGATATAAAAAACAACCGACTAATTGCTTGCATTAATGGACCGAAAATTGGAAACCTAAATATTTACAATCTTAATAGTGGTGATTTGGAACACATCATTAATCTAGCATCCTTACTTCCTGAAAAGGAAAATTATCAAATTAATGATTTGATTGTGGATAGCAATAATACCATGTATGTTACTGGACGATTGGAAGATGTTATTTATAAAATTGACAACGAATTGAAACCAAGCGTATTTTTTCAAAAAGATGCGTACACAAAACCAAATGGTATTGTTTATCATCCTTATGGATTTTTATTAGTATCGTATAGCCATCAAAATTCTAGTTTAGTGAAAATCCCTATTAACAAGCCTGAAGCAGCAGAAGTTGTGCTTATTAATAATTTCGATTTTAAAGGTTTTGATGGGATGCTTTTAAATGAAAAAGGGCTTCTTGTTGGTGTTACATTTGCCCCAGACACTAATGGGAATCATGCCGTAATAGAACTAAAAAGTGATGATAATTGGAAAACAGCAAGTATTTCAAATTCTAAAAAAACAAAAAAGAGCACCACAATTACTCAAATAAAACCCAATATTTACTATGTTGTAAATCAAGATTGGAAAGATAGAAATGCAGAGAACTGGACTTTAGAAAAGGTTGAGTTCAATTAATTATTATTTGATTATGTTGCAAAAAAGTTCTATGCCTGATAAAAAAATACTACGATTCTAGTTAATAATTAATTTTCTGCTCACAACCGTATTATCTATGTCAACTTTTACGAGGTAAATACCACTTGATAATTTCAATTCTGATGCATTTAATTGAATTTCTGATTTCTGAATATATTTATTTGAGAATACATTTTTGCCTAAAACATTAAAGATATCTACAGTAACATTTGATACTTTTGGAATATTAATTGTGAACAAACCATCTTCAATTCTAAATGGGTTTGGATACATTTTTATGTCCTTCTCTATTCCAAAAGAATCTACCGACAATGCTGGACAACTATTTGTGTTTACCTGATTATTATTTCTTGAAATAACTAAGGATATAGACCAATTAAAACCTGTTGCTTTATTCATAATCTCACTAGAACTTGGAACATTTATGCTATAATAACCATTACCTGTTGCTCCACCAGTAGTGCTTGCACGATAAAGTAATGGTGTAATAGATGGCCCAAGATGATATGTTTCCATGTCAGGAATTAGATCCGGTCGTAATATATTTGGATTCAATCTTAATTCACAAGGTACCCAAGGAAAAACACCTTGTTTTACTTGCGCGTCCGTACCGTAAGAACATGTTATATCAGTAATTCTTGAAGTTGAATCGAAAGTTCCAACTGTGCTTAAATATGCCTTATCAATACGTACTGCCGCCATACAACCAATAGCTTCAATTTTCTGAACGTCAATCCATCCATTTGTGGCCGCCCAAGGTTGTAGCATTACTGCCGAATTACCATCGGTGCATTTTATATCATATCCTGAAATTTCAGATACTTTTGCAATGTCTTGAGGAGCACCAGAAGCTCCGAAATCATCTGACTCTATACGTAAGGTAGCACCACCACGTAATGAGTTTATTTTTTTGAATAATAATTTCTCTCCAGTTCTTACCTGTACTGCTCCATAACCTCCATGAGCATTTTGAACAGTTAAATTTTTAACTAGCCCTTGCACAGGACCTGCCCATACACCACCTGTTTGACTTGCAGAACAATTTAACGCCGCATGAATTGTTCCGTTATCTTTAACAAAACAATCTCTAACCATAAAATTAAAAGATTCTTTCACGTTAAACGGTGTAATCCGCGTTTCTTTTGCCAAATGTTCCAAATCAATTGTAAATTGACTGTCTAAAGTTGAAGTTCTAATACTGACATTGGATGCTTTGGCTCCTCCAAAATAACCAATTCGAAAAATAGAAAAATTAGCAAGACCACTTAACGGTGCTGTATCATAAGGTTTTACAACAGCCAAAGGATCGAAAATCAAATGAACATCAGACTTTAGTTGAATTTCGTTAAATTCCCAAGTTCCGTCGGGAATGGTAATAACCCCTCCTTTTAGACTATTAACAGTTAAATTAGTTAGAGTATTAATAGCGGTTTGGAGTGTAGCAGAATCATTTCCAGCATTATTAATTAATGTTATTCTTTGTGAAGAAGGTGCTGCAGGATAACTTGCTGTATTATCAACAAAAAATTCACTTTCTGGTTTAAATTCTGGTAACTGTGAACCAACTTGGGTAAATCCCAAGTTTATTAAAAATAAAAATAATACTGTGATTGTAGTTTTTTTCATGGTTTTATACTTCAATAGTAATTGATACTATTTATTTTTCGTTTTTTACTTCAACAAATAATACTTCGTATGGTTTTAATGTTGGTTGAGAACTCATTGAAATTCCATTCAACAAATCAAAACAAGTTGTTTCATTATTCGAGTTTCTAAATTGAATATTCAAAGTCGCATTTGTTTTTCCCAAATTAATAATGGAAAGCACGTTATTTCCCTTTTCATTTTTTACACATTTCCATGTACAACCTTTTATATCGGTTTCGTTTTCTTCTATAATTGTAATTTCAGGGACATTATTTTTTTGTTCCACAATTTGTAATGCTTTCAATTTCATGTCTTCTAATAAATCGACGACAATTAAAGTCCCTTTACTTTGAGTTAAATCTGGTAAAGCAATACCGTATTCATTAAATTTCAAACTCACTTTATCAACTACTACTATTCCGCCTTTATCTAAATAACTTTGAAGTTGTTCTAATTCGTCCTGTGTTACCTGTTCTGTTTTTTGAACCAGCACAACATCCCAGTTTGACGGGTCTTGCTTAGCTATAATATTTTTTGTTGCAAAGCCCAACGGAATGCCTTCAAAATTTAAAGACTCATAAAGCTTAAATAAATGGTCCATGTACTCGCCTTTATTATGCGCAGACGTTTTTGAATAATAAATTCGAATTGGTTTACGTTGATTTTGCATCGCTGCTATTTCTTCGCTATATGAATTTAAATCCATGATGGTTGAATGCAGTTCATTCGTAACACGGGGCTGCTGATTGTTTGACCCACCGTAAGCATTATCACTAAAATTTTCTTTTAAGGAACCATCTGCTTTTCGCGGCCAATACCAGGTTTGTGAAGCATTCATACCCAAAGTAGTTGCAGCCCAATAAACGGCGCGAGCATATTTTGGATTCATATACAAGTCTCGTGTATGACTAGTACTTAATAAATGACTTTCAGAATTAAAATTAATTTGATTTGGCTGTACAGATTTCAAGAAATCGTAGCCCAAAAACAACTCTCTCCAACCAAAAATATAACCATCTTCCCACCCCATTTTTCCGTTACGTGTGTAATTATAATGTGCAGCAATGTCATTTCCATTTATTTCACTTAACTCTGTGAGCGCTTCTAAATCAATTCCTGTACATGGGTCGTTGTCGGTAAAAAATGAAGGCATAATTTTTAATTGCGCTTTTGCATGTGGATCATATTTTCTAATTTCACTTTTCATCCAACTAAACCATTTCAAAACACGCGCATCATTAAACATATTCCAGTCATACCATTGCGGCGTTCCTTGTAGAGCTACATCTATTGGATTTTCAATAGCTACTTCATTAAAAGATGTATAATTTGTTTTCCAAATTTTATTTAAATTGGCTATGGAACTATGTTTTTCTTTTAACCAAACTTTAAACTTTTCAATAGTAAAATTGCTTACTTCACTATTATACCAAACTTTTTTATTACCATTTTTATAATTAATCCAACGCGGTTCGTTACAAAGCATATAACCCAAATTGGTATATTTATTACCTGCCATTTTTGGAACCGTTTCTTTTATTAAAAAAGACATCATTTCCTTGGCTCCGGGATTATCAATATCATAATCAAAAAAAGGAGGGCCTTGAAACTTCGTAAAATCTTTTCCATATTTGTCTGTTGCCCATTTTGGAATACCTTTATTATTGATAAAAACAAAACCCGGAGTTATACTTGGTTTAGTATCCAAATTGTTTAGGATGTTTTGATTTATTTTACCTGAGGCGTTTACTATTTGTGCAGGAGAAATATAAAACCCATCCAATCTTCCATAAAATTCTTCTAATTTTTTAGTTTCAGGTTTCCATGTGTAATCTGCTAAAAACACGGGGAGATTGTTAAACGTAATTTGTTCGTTTTCTACGGTAACTTTTGTCCAATCAACATTAGGAATTTCTTTTCTTTTTACTTTGCCGTCCGTTAGAAGGGTAATATATAAGATGGCTTCATCTAACATTTTACCAACATCTGCTCTCATAAAATTTGGAAGTTCGGTTGCCGTTTCAGTAGCTTTATCTTTATAAATACTAACTTGTTTAAACAGCTCAGAATTTATTTCTACATTTTTCTCGTCCCAATTTGCGAACTCTAAAAAAACTTCTGCAGTACGCACCGTCATTTTTTCTTTAAAAGCATCTTTTCCCTGTTTTTCTACTTTTGAAATAAGAGTGTTTAATTTTTTAATTTTAGCTTTTGCCAATTTCTCTTGTGCTTGTGCATTGCCAAAACCCACAAATAAAACAGTAATTAGAACTAATAACCCCTTTAAATTTAAATGTTTATCCATCTTATTTATTTACTTAAATAGTAATTGGTTTGACCAGTAAGAAATTGCATTGAACACACCATTAATACTAGTTTTAATAAAATTTGTTTCATAATATTTACACCTGATTATTCAAGTATAAATAACATGATTTTACCAATTTAAATATGGACAAAACTTAACCTATACCAATCAAGATTTATCTATTTCCAATTCTAACTGATTTACATGCTTAATACTTTACTTGTAAAAAGATAAATTTAGACGGTTATACTGTCTAGAGATTGCTCGTTCACCTTATCTACAATACTTTTACAAGCATCGTAAAAAATACCGACATCTACTGCGTATGAAATATATTTAACACCAAGATCTATCCATTGTTTAGCAGATTCTGGACTTTCAACAAATGTGCCCACTACTTTCCCTAAACATGATGCTTTTTCTACAATCTCTTTCATCTGCGAAATCACTTTAGGATGATTTACCTGTCCAGGTACGCCACAAGATTGCGACATATCGTATGGGCCAATGAAGATAACATCGACACCTTCAACTTTTAGGATTTCATCTATGTTATTAAAGGCTATATTCCCTTCAATGTGAATGATGACACCCGTATTTTTGTTTGCTTCATTAAAATAATTTTCCTTAGGCATGGAAGCATAATCTGCAGCTCTTACATATCTGCAAACGCCCCTAGAACCTTCCGGAAAGAACTTGGCGGCTTTAACAACACGTTTTGCATCAGCTGCCGTTTCAATTTGCGGCACTTGAACGTAAGAGGCGCCAATATCCAAAGCTTTAGAAATCATGTTTTCATTGATTTCTGGCACTCTTACTACCGGAACAATGTTCTTGGCTTGAGCTGCCCTAACATGATTTTGAATAGTTTGTATGGTATTTGGCCCATGCTCTAAATCTATAATCACAAAATCGAAGCCCGCAAATGCGGCTACTTCTACCAAAGCAGGATCACTTGCTTTCATGAATGGTCCTACAACATATTTTTTATTATCGAATAAACCCATCATCTGCATTTATTTACTATTAACTTTATAAACCTAGATTTAATTAAAATCGTACATCTCAATTTTTTAAAGTTGTGATGTTTTTGATTTTAACACCTATTAATTTTCTGTCCTAAATATTCCAAATTACTGGCATAAACACGGTCATTTCCGCTTGCCCTCTATTACTCCACGCGAAATATGGAACTAACTGTGTTTTATGAGATTTAAAAATTGGTTTTGAAACCGCTTGATACATCTCATCTGTTTTACCTTGTCTTAGCAAGAGCTCTGCATTTACGACGGTAACGC
>NZ_JBATHX010000317.1:0-1500 GCF_049667265.1 Algibacter sp.
CATTCTAATTAAACCTAGGTTTAAAGTAACGAGCTGACTAATCTTTACTTTTTATAAAAGACAAATAAAACTGAATTTCAGATTTTACAGATGAAATTTTGTGTATTTAGATTATTGCTGTAAGTTCGAAAGCTATTGATAAAAATAATTTTTGCGCTTTGCCTTTTCAGTTAAAATAATGATTTGATTGTTTACAGTCCTTTGATTTTCTGTGTTTTACGTTACATCTGCAACGGAAAGTGGCTAAAAGTTCTTTTTGTTACAAAAATCAATAGAATACTGAATATGCATTCATTTCGAAAGATCAAACTTGATTGGTCGTATTGATATAAAGAATGTTATGTTCATCGATAAAAATCACCTTTTCAATGTAAAATGCCCTGTAAATTTTTGATTTTGTATAATAATAATGTACCAATAATCATCAGATGGTAATTCAACATTGTTGAATGTCCCATCCCATGAAAACGGTCCATTTTGAGAAAATTTCATAAGTTTTCCGTAGCGATTAAAAAGAGAAACTTGTGACTGGCCATAAAACTCGATGCCACTTAAGCTAAAAGTATCATTGACTCCATCATTATTTGGTGTAAAATATTTTGGTATATAGAAATGCAAATAAGTTTTAGTTACTATTTCTGGACAATTTTGTTCTTTTACATAAATTGCATATTCTCCCCCTTTAACATTAAAAAAAGTGTTAGCCGATTGGTAAATATTTCCATCTAAAGAGTATAAAAAATCACCAGTATTTGAAGTTCTGATAACAATATTGTTACTATCTGATGAAATAGTATCAATATTCGGAATTTCAGCTTGAGTGACATTGAAATTTTTAGTTTCAAAAAAACATGCTGAACTAGTAATTTCTACTGAATAAACATTATGAGTATTAATGATAATAGTATCTGTTGTTTCACCTGTACTCCAAAGATACTTAGGGTTTAACAGGCTTGAGTTTGCATGAAGTATTAGGGTTTCTCCGTTACAATAAACGAGATCTTCAGTATATTCTGCCCCAGGTGGCGTTCCTGCAATATCCCAAGCACAAGTTATTGTGTTGAAAGTTGTTGTTTCCCAGCATTGTAAATTTATTGGTGCCAAGGGCTTTGTTCCTGAAATGTCCCAACTACAGTTAGCTATATTAAAGGTTGCTGTTTCCCAACATGATATTATGGGTTGAACAGGTTGTGTTCCTGTTACATCCCATGAACAAGTTATGGTATTAAATGCAGCTGTTTCCCAACATGATATGGTAGGTTGAACTGGCTGTATTCCTGATACATCCCATACACAGGTAGTTGTATTAAAAGTTGATGTTTCCCAACATTGTAAGTCTATTGGGGCCTGTACTTGCGTTCCTGTTATATCCCATGAGCAAGTAGTTGTATTAAAAGTTGCTGTTTCCCAACATGATATTGTAGGTCTAACAGGCTGTGTTCCTGCTATGTCCCAAGAGCAAGTTACGGTGTTAAAGATTGTTGTTTGCCAACATTGTAA
>NZ_JBATHX010000318.1:0-6211 GCF_049667265.1 Algibacter sp.
GTTTTAACCAAATGGTGTTGTATGGCAGGGATGTAACAATTGATGATATTATTGGGAACGCCAAACGCTACCCAATGATGGCCGAATACCAAGTGGTTATTGTTAAGGAGGCTCAAGACTTATCGCGCTCTATTGATAAATTGGCTAAATATGCCGAAAACCCGCAACCCACAACGGTGCTTGTGTTTAATTACAAATACAAAAAAATTGATAAACGAAAAGCTTTATATAAAACACTTAAAAAAATGGGTGTAGTATATGAAAGTAAAAAGCTTTATGAAAACCAGGTGGCAGATTGGATTCGTCGTGTTTTAGCACCAAAAAAATATACTATTTCACCTAAAGCGGCACAAATGCTTGTCGAGTTTTTGGGAACAGATTTAAGTAAAATAAATAATGAGTTGGAAAAGCTTCAAATTATTTTACCTGAAGGCACTCAAATTTCTCCAGATCATATTGAGGAGAATATAGGTATTAGTAAAGATTATAATAATTTTGAATTACATAAAGCTATTGGCGAGCGTAACATGCTTAAGGCTTATAAAATTGTAAATTATTTTGGCGAAAATCCAAAGGATAACCCTATGGTTGTTACGGTATCGTTGCTATTTAGTTTCTTTTCGAAATTGCTTCATTTTCATGGATTGAATGATAAATCGCCTAGAAATGTAGCGTCTGCTTTAAAGGTAAACCCTTATTTTGTTAACGATTATATAACAGCAGCTAGAAATTTTCCGATGCGAAAAGTAAGTGCAGTAATTTCTACTTTAAGAGAGTTTGATGTAAAAAGTAAAGGTGTTGGATCTAATGCGGTTCCGCAAGGCGATTTATTAAGAGAGTTGATGTTTAAAATATTTTCTTAAACTGTTTTGAAGGCTTTTAATTTGAGTTCTTAAAATTGTAAAAGCGTTAGGAAGTGCGTTAGGGATAATAGTGGAAAGCCCACAGGGAGGAACGACCGAGGACTTGTAACGGATAGCCCGACCCTTGTGGTAACGCCCAAATTATTTTATAAATAAACAGAGATTGTTAATGCCGCCATTGTAAATAAAGTCAATATAATTACTAAAGGCATTACGAACTTTAGCCATTTGTTATAACCGACTTTTACGATTGCTAAGGATGCTAAAATTAAACCCGTAGGATTTATGAAAGCAAAAATGCCCATTCCATATTGGTAGGCGTTAACAATCAATTCTCTTCCAATGCCAACGCCATCGGCCAATGGCGACATAATTGGCATGGTTAAAACGGCCATTCCGGAGGATGAGGGAATGAAGAATGATAGTCCACCGTAAATGTATAACATGGCATTAATAAATAGGCCTTTATGCATGCCTGTTGTGGCGTTACTTGCGTAAAATAGAATGGTATCACTAATTTGGCCGTCATTCATTAAAATAGTGATGCCTCTGGCAATCCCAATAATTATTGCAACGCCTAATAAATCTCCCGCACCCTTTACAAAAAGATCTACAAAAATGTGTTCTTTAATTTGTCCAATTATTCCTATGGCAATGGCGCCTATAAAAAAGACAACGGTCATTTCTAAAAACCACCATTCCATTTGAGAAACACCGTAAATCATTACTATAAAACAGGAAATAAAAACGAAAAGAATTAAACGAAGGCGTGTTGTTAAAGTTAAATCTGAATTTGTAGCATTTCCAAAATGCTGTTCAATTTCTTCTTTCTGATCGTAGATTATTGATTTTGCTGGATCTTTTTTTACCCGTTGTGCATATCTTATTATGTAAAGTATACATATGAGTGTGCCTAAACCCAGCATAATAAATCTGCCTGAAATGCCAGTTGTCCAATTAATTCCTGCGGCATCAGATGCAATAATAGAACTAAATGGATTTGTAGTTGAACACATCGTTCCTATAGACGAACCAATATAAATACTTGCTAACGGTACCATGGCATCATATTTAGCTGCTAAAAATATGGGAATTAAAATAGGGTAGAAGGCTATGGTTTCTTCAGCCAAACCAAAAGTGGTGCCTCCAATAGCAATTAAGGTTGTAACTAATATTATAAGGACATACTCGTAACCTTTTAAAGTTTTTGCTAGCCATGCTATTCCGGCATCAAAAGCATTGGTATAATTAATAACACCTATAATACCACCAATAAATAAAACTAGGAAAATAATATCAGCGCCTTCAATAATGCCTTTTATAGGCGATTTAATAAAGGCAAAAATACCTTGAGGCTTTGCTTCAACTTGCTTATAAGTATTTGGAATGCTTATAGGTTTCCAAATATCTCCACTAGTAAATTTCTGTAATGGAATTTTAATTTCTAAAACATCTAAAGTTTCTTGTGATGCTGTAAGGGTTGTGGTTTTACTTAAACTTGTTTGTGTAAAGGTGTTTTCTGATTTGCTATAGCTTAAAGAGTCATATTTTCCGGATGGAACAAACCAGGTTAACATAGCTACTAATCCTGCAATAATTATTAATATGGTTTGGGCTGTTGGAAATTTTAGTTTTTTCAATGCAATAAGGTTTTATTTAGACGAAAGATAGTACTATTTTAGTTTTTATTAAATCTTAAATATTAATGAACTTAGATATTCACGAAAGTTGGAAGCCATATTTGAAGGATGAATTTGAAAAACCTTATTTTTTAAACTTGGTTGATTTTGTGACGTCGGAATATGAAAAATATACTTGTTTTCCTCCTGAAAATGACATTTTTAATGCCTTTAATGCATGTTATTTTAATGATGTAAAAGTGGTTATTATTGGTCAAGATCCGTATCACGGTGTAGGTCAAGCACATGGATTATGTTTTTCTGTGAATGACGGGATAAGTCATCCACCATCACTTAAAAATATTTTTAAAGAGATAGAATCTGATTTAGGTGTAGCTTATCCAGAAAGCGGTAATTTAAGGCGTTGGGCGAATCAAGGGGTTTTATTATTAAACGCAACCCTGACTGTAAGAGCAAATGAAGCTGGAAGTCATCAAAACAAAGGATGGGAAGTTTTTACTGATTCCATAATAAAAATGTTAAGTGATGAAAAAGAAAATATGGTGTTTTTACTTTGGGGAGGCTATGCAAAGAAGAAGGTTAAATTAATTGATGCTGAGAAACATAAAGTTTTAAGCTCAGGACATCCATCACCACTTAGTGCTAATAGAGGATATTGGTTTGGCAATAAAAATTTTAGTAAAACAAATACCTATTTCAATAAAAATAAAATAGCCCCAATTGAGTGGTAGAAAATTTCTAACTATTTTTATTCCTTACATGAACATGCAGAAGCAAAAAAAGCGCCAATACTATGGATGCAAACAAAAAAACAGGGTAAATCGTTACTAACATATATTGATGTCTTAATTTAAAATTAAGACCCAAAATGTTGGTAATGGTCACATTTTTAATAAAATAAAATATGACCTAACTTCCTGTTGGTGCAAGCGTTTGTGAAGTTGAAGGAATTTCAATTCTTGTCCTTAAAATAATAGGTTGTCTATCAATTTTTACAACTTTTTTAGTTTTATTACAGCTGAATTTTAGCAATAATAGGTTTACGGTTACAAGTCCTGAAATAATTAGAGTAATTGTTAATAACATAGGCATTGGGCTTTAAAAGTCCGACAAAATACGTTTATTTTCGTTTAAAAACAATTTTTTGTCAATAAAATGTTAATATCTTATTAAGAACGTTACAAAATTAACAAATAATTAGCTACAATCAATACGTACTTATGCGTATTTTTAATTTTTTGTTATTAACTCAATTTCTGCATTATATATTTGTAGTCTTGGTAATTATAAATACCTTTCTTTAAGTACTTTGCAATTTTATGGAAAAATTGATGGTTAAAGTATAATAACCTTTATTTACAGGGTATTTAAAAGTTTTTTAAATTGAAAACGTTCGTTTAATGAAATAGATTTATTTTTGAATAAAATAAAAACAAACATGAATCAACCTGAATGGGTAGTTGTTAAAGAATATCAGGACATCACTTATAAAAAGTGTAATGGAGTAGCTAGAATAGCCTTTAATAGACCTAATGTTCGAAATGCGTTTCGCCCTAAAACAACAAGTGAATTATATGATGCTTTTTACGATGCCAATGAAGATATAAATATTGGAGTCGTGTTATTATCTGCGGAAGGCCCATCCACAAAAGATGGTGTGTATTCATTTTGTAGTGGTGGCGATCAAAAATCTAGAGGGCATCAGGGCTATGTTGGCGAAGATGGCTATCATCGATTAAATATTCTTGAAGTTCAACGTTTAATTCGTTTCATGCCAAAAGCTGTTATTGCCGTTGTACCTGGTTGGGCTGTCGGTGGTGGTCATAGTTTACATGTAGTTTGCGATTTAACGCTTGCAAGTAAAGAACACGCTATTTTTAAACAAACAGACGCCGATGTTACAAGTTTTGATGGAGGCTATGGTTCTGCTTATTTAGCTAAAATGGTTGGGCAAAAAAGGGCCAGAGAAATCTTTTTCTTAGGAAGAAATTATTCTGCTCAAGAGGCTTATGATATGGGAATGGTTAATGCCGTAATTCCTCATGACAATTTAGAAAGCACAGCATATGAATGGGCTCAAGAAATATTAGCAAAATCGCCAACATCTATTAAAATGCTTAAATTCGCTATGAATTTGACGGATGATGGCATGGTTGGTCAACAAGTTTTTGCTGGCGAGGCCACCCGATTAGCCTATATGACAGATGAAGCTAAAGAAGGTAGAGATGCTTTTTTAGAAAAGCGTAAGCCTAATTTTGATAAAAAATGGATTCCATAATGCAGAATATATTAATTTGGGTTTCTGCAATGCGTTTAAGGACGCTGCCACTATCCATTGCGGGAATTATTTTGGCAGGATGTTTTGCTCATTATAATAGTGTTTTTAAATGGGATATTTTTATTCTTGCTATCTTAACGACGCTTAGTTTTCAAATACTTTCTAACCTTGCAAATGATTATGGCGACGGTGTAAAGGGAACAGATAATGATGATAGAATTGGTCCGCAACGTGCTATACAATCAGGAGCTATTTCTCCAGATGAATTATTTAACGCCATAAAATTAAATATTGTCGTTTCAATAATGTTGGCATTAGCACTTATATTTTGTGCCTTTGGGGTAAAGCATTTTCTTTTAACACTCTTGTTTTTTTTACTAGCTGTAGGTTCTGTTAGTGCGGCAATTCGTTATACTATGGGACACAATGCATTTGGTTACAAAGGGCTTGGAGATATTTTTGTATTTGTTTTTTTTGGTTTAGTTAGTGTTATTGGGTGTTATGTATTGTTTGCAAAACAATTTGACCATGTAACATTTTTACCAGCAATAACTATTGGTTTATTGAGCACAGCCGTTTTAAACCTAAATAACATGCGTGATAGGTTAACTGATGAAAAAGCAAATAAAATTACGCTAGCTGTAAAACTTGGTGAAGATAAAGTCAAGTTTTATCATAATATTCTGGTTGGAGGGGCTATGTTACTTTCAGGATTATTTGCGGTTTTATATTTTACATCGTATTATAATTTTATTTTCATGATTGCCTATGTGCCTTTGCTTTTACATTTAAAACGTGTTAATAATACTCAAGACCCCAAATTATTTGATCCAGAATTAAAGAAATTGGCTTTAACCACGGTATTTATGGCTGTTTTAATGGGAATTGGTTATTTATTACCTTTTTAGTAAATTATAATTTTTAAACTTTAAATTCAGTTTTTATGAAAATCACATTTTACGGTCATGCGAGTTTAGGAATTCAGATTAAGGATATTAATATTCTAGTTGATCCATTTATTTCTCCGAATGAAAAAGCATCAAAAATTGATATTAAGACGCTTAAAGCAGATTACATTTTAGTTACCCACGCCCATCAAGATCATATTGCAGATGTAGAGGCTATTGCTAAACGAACTGGAGCTGTTGTGGTTTCAAACTTCGAAATAGTGAATCATTTTACTAAATTAAATATAGACGGGCATCCCATGAATCATGGCGGAAAATGGGACTTTGAATTCGGAATGGTGAAATATGTAAATGCTATTCATACGTCATCATTTCCAGATGGTAGTTATGGCGGGCAACCTGGTGGTTTCGTTATTGAAGGCGAACATAAAAACATTTATATAGCTGGTGATACAGCCTTAACTTTCGATATGAAGTTAATTCCGCTTCAAACAAAATTAGATTTAGCCATTTTACCAATTG
>NZ_JBATHX010000319.1:0-6429 GCF_049667265.1 Algibacter sp.
ATTCTAGCTTGTTCTTCTTGCGCTGCTTTTTCTCTTGATTCCTCAGCTAATTTTGCTTTTGCAACTTCTGCTATTTTAGCTTGTTCTTCCAAGGCAGCTTTTACTCTAGCCTCTTCAGCTAATTTTGCTTGAGCTTCTTCTTCCGCTTTTAATCTCGCAACTTCCGCTATTCTAGCTTGTTCTACTTGTTCAGATTTTACTCTAGCCTCTTCAGCTAATTTTTCTTGAGCTTCCTCTTCTGCTTTTATTCTGGCAGCTTCTGCTATTCTAGCTTGTTCTTTTTGGGCAGCTTTTGCTCTAGCCTCTTCAGCTAATTTTGCCTGAGCTTCCTCTTCTCCTTTTTCTTTTGCTGCTGCTTCTGCTATTTTAGCTTGTTCTTGTAACGCTGCTTTTTCTCTTGATTCCTCAGCTAATTTTGCTTGAGCTTCCTCTTCTGCTTTTACTCTTGCAGCTTCTGCTATTCTAGCTTGTTCTTCTTGCGCTGCTTTTTCTCTTGATTCCTCAGCTAATTTTGCTTGAGCTTCCTCTTCTGCTTTTACTTTTGCAACTTCTGCTATTTTAGCTTGTTCTTCTTGAGCAGTTTTTACTCTTGCTGCTTCTGCTTGTTTTGCTTGAGCTTCTTCTTTAGCAACAACTGGATCCGCTTTTTTACGAGGTTTTGTGCTTACTGGCTTTCTTTTTTTAGCAACAGTTTTTCTTTTCTTGTTTGATGACATTAACAAGGCTTCTTCGTCATCATCGCCACTATAGTCAAACCTATTATTATTTTTGAATTTATAAGCTAAAGTTACCGCATGAGAACTTCCAAAAGTTGAAAACCCTCCTACTCCTTTTTCATAATTATATTCGAAAGCTATTTGCTCACTTACATTTAAACCAACACCTGCTGATAAAGCATACAAACTATTATAACCTGCTTGCGCCCATATTCCTTTTGGTACCATTAACATTACCATACCCGAAACCACCGTTTGGTCTTTCCTAAATTCAGAACTTATTAATCCGGTAAATTTACTCTCGTCAAAAAAACCACGACTATTCATATATCCTGTATACATGATATGACCTTGAATTCCTTGTTCAGGATCTTCTTCAATCATTTTTGAAGTTGTTAAATTATATGACACGAGGTTTTTAACAGAAATACCAAAATCTAAAAATTCAGTTCCGTAATTTATCCCAGGATTTATGGTTATTATTGAATTAGATGGAAAATTATCAAGTGAAGCATCTTCAGAATATACAATAACATTTCCTGTATTTAGTCCACTTTTATAAAACGCAAGGTTTGTACCAAAAGTCAAGTTACTTTCTCTATTTAGTATGGCGTTATATGCAAAATTTAAAACGCCACCGAAGGTTGATAAAACACCATAATCTTGTTGAAATAAGCTTATACCAGCTCCTATATTTTCTTGAAATCTGCCTGAATAGCTAATTAAATAGGTTTGGGGCGCATTGTCAAATTGTACCCATTCGCGTTTATTATATAAACTTATGTATTTATTTTGTTCTCTAACAAAACTGAAGGTTGGGTTTATAAATTGTCTGTTAAACTTTAAAGAATTTCTAACAGGTATATTAAACGCCACAACCCCATCTTCTTGAGAATAGAGTTGCTGTGTAATACAGAAAAAAAGAACTATATGAAGTAAATATTTATTCATGCTACTTGACGACTGTTATGGATCCTTTTTTTGATTTACCATCTTGCGTGGTGATGGTATAATAATAAACAGGCGTGATAGATGAATAATCAATTTGATTTTCTGGCCAATTATTTAAATAATTATTTGTTTTAAATACAATTTCGCCTTGCGAACTGAATATAACAACTTCGGTATTTGTACCGCTAACATATTCTCTCGGAATTAACCATGTGTCATTCGCTCCATCGCCATTAGGACTAATTAAATTGGGAATAACATCAAAATCGGGAAATGCTTGCCTTGCGATAAAACCAAATTCGGTTGAAGCATTACACCCCGTTGATTGTGTTACAACAGCCTTATAATTACCTGTTTGCGCTACTTCAAAAGTATTGCTGTTTGCACCACCAATTAACACATTATTTAAATACCACTCAAATACTGGATTATTGGCGTTGGTTGTAATGGTTGCTATAAAAGTTTCATCTTCATCGATATAAACAAAATCCTCAATATCAATTTCACTAGTAAAACCAGTAGTTTCAAGAGCAATTGATGCGGTAGTCATGCAACTTCCTAAATTAATACTTACTGAATATTCTCCCGATTCGTTGGTCTCGTACATTTGACTTGTAGCCCCAGTAATTGATTCACCATCTTTAAACCATTGGTAACTATTTGCGTTAATGGCGCTTAAAACAGTTGGCCCATCTGTTGAACAATATGGATTACCCAAACTAGAACTTATATTACTGGTAGAACCAGAAGCAGCTTCACTTACCGTTACACGATTTGAAAATGAATTTGACGTACAAGTTCCATAATTGGTTTTCACAAAATAAGTACCTGGTTGGTCAACAGGTAAAGTTTCTCCATCTGCAACAAAAACGGATGTTGTTGGACTGGTTTCTTTATACCATTTGAATGTTAATGATGGATATTGTAATGGCGAATCGTTTGAAGATCCTCCGGGGTTATCAATAGTTAAGAGATAACTTCCTCCAGAACAATATGTTCCTGAAGCAATTAAATTATTAATTGTAAATGGCGTATCCTGAACTTTATAATAAGCAGCAAATACATTTGAACTTGAGCTAATTGAGTTTGGAGCTGTACTTCTTATTCTTATTCTGAATCCCTCGCCTGCAATAGTTGTAGGTAATGAAAAACTAAAAGTTATTGGTGATGTTGTTTCGGCTCCAGCGCTAGACGTATAAATGACAGTAGGACTTGAAAAACTACCAGCATCATCTGATAATTCTGCTATAAATTGATTTGAAGATTCTAAAGCGGATTCTGGTGTAAAAGAAAAAGTTAAATTATAGGAGTTAAACGAAGGACTAGCGCAGGCCTGCGTAAAACCTAAATTAGGCTTACTTATTACTATTTGAGCATGCAGCGTTTCGTTTAATGATAAAACGAAAAAAACAACAACGTAAAATAGAGTAATTTTCCTCATACAGTTTTATTTTTATTTTTAATAAAACATCTAGAAACCTTTACCTTTTAACAGGTGTTGAGAGTTAAAAGAATTTCCAAAATCTATGAGAGTATAAATAGGAAAGTATAAAGATCTAGGGTTTGTTTTGTCAATATTCATTTAATCCATCCTCAAATCTGGATCGACCTCATTGGATGCTATAATTTTATTAATTCGTAATCTGAAATCTGGTTTTCTGTCATTATCTGCATCTATAAAAGTTTCATAATTGTCACTTTTAGAATACACATTAAAAAACGCACTATTTCCATACCAGTTCTCTAAGTCTTCATTATTCTTGTTGTATTCAACAAAAATATTTCCCTTGCAGTTGTTAAACAACATAGCGTTAAAGTTTATTTTTTCTAAATTATTCTGGTTTAAGGTAATTTTTTCATCTAAAATTACTGCTGGATTAAATCCTGAAATAACACTTTTACTCATATTTAATAAAGCATTTTCACCAATAAAAATAGCTTCTTGAACCAAATTCATTTTTATATCATTTTCTAGATCTTTACTGTCATTTAATAAGGTTAAGTTTCTTGCAACCACAAGGGTTCCACTTTTTGAAAAATCAACTTCTTCCTTTTTATCATAAGACAAAATTTGCAAACATCTGGACCCGTCACTACTAGAAATATATGGTGACCTAACGGCCAATGAATTAAGTAGGCTACATTGCGCGCCAAAATTTATTTTAAAATCGATACTATTTGCTCTGTATGAAACTAGGTTAGATAAATTCATGTTTCCACCACGAATTTCAAAAGCATTGCCTGCGGCGTAACTAACCATAATGTTTTCTATAATGGTTTCATTACCAACACCCGCTAATAACAAACCATTAAAATAACTGCCATCATTTACCCTTTTACCAGCAAACTCAATTCTAACATATTTTAAAATGCCAGAGTTACTGTAAACATCATCACCACCATAATTTACAAATCCATTAGAATCAGGCCTAAGTTTATTATGAAAATTTGCGACAGAACCATTCCCAAATCTATTAGAAGGTGCATCACCAAGAATAATTAGTCCACCCCAATCGCCAGCTCTTTTAACGCTTCTGTTGGAAGTAAAAACTATTGGGTCTGTTTGATAGCCGTCCGCTATTATTGTAGCACCTTTTGAAATGGTTAGCGAACCTTTTGAATTATAATCGCCAATAATTACGGTACCAGGTTCTATGGTTAACGTAGCATTATCAGTTACAAATACACTACCTAACAAAAGATAAATTTCCCTTTTATATAGCGTGGTATTTTCGTTAATATTACCAGTTAGTATTTTAGTAGGCTCTCCATATTCTTTTTGATTAGGCTTAAATTCTGACCAATTATTTAGCCAATTT
Organism: Algibacter sp.; assembly: GCF_049667265.1. Taxonomy (GTDB): domain Bacteria; phylum Bacteroidota; class Bacteroidia; order Flavobacteriales; family Flavobacteriaceae; genus Algibacter_B. Next base: position 4,487 of record NZ_JBATHX010000319.1, read on the forward strand.
GCTTCACCAACAATTCCCTTTTCTTGTTGGGCAAAACTATTTGCGATTCCAAAAAGAATTATGAAAATGATTTGGGTAATGTTTTTCATGATCAAATATTTTAGTAAAAACTAAATATGATTTCTTATTTAATTAGTAGTCAAAAATAACAAAAAATCCATGAAATACCAATTATTTCGTTGAAATACACAAAATAACCTAAATTTTAAAGATTTATATTCGACAAAATGCATTCAAGTAAAAAAAGACGGACATAATTTTTACCTTAATTTTGTAGTTATTAGAAACAAAATTTAACAAAAAAAAATGATATTTATTTTTTTAAAAATCTCATTCAATGAAATAATTTAAAAAATAAATATCATTTTTAACTTTAACTAAACACTAAAGTGGTTAAAATTATTTTAACAATTTCACTTACCTAAAATCATTATATTGATGAAGCGATTTCATTATTTCTTCATAAAACAATATTCCAGCAATCAAATTACCAGTATCCGAGTATGGTAAATATTCTCCATGAAATTCGCCTGACTTTTCAAGGTAATCTTCAGTAGCCTCAAATTGATTATCTAATGCCTTTTTATTATCGTTACTATTTGGAATTCCTAAAGTGGTCATGGTAATACCTGGTTTTGTTGCAAAAGCAACATAAGGTAAGGTTCTAATAAGTACTTGGATTCTTTCTTCGTATAATCCTATTAATTGACCTTTTTGCATATGTTCAAGTTCACCTTTATTATGATACTTGGCAATGGTTACTTTTTCGCTAATAAAACTTTTTGGATCTTTGTTTTTTTGAGCAAAACCAATACTTGTAAAGAGGAAAAGACCTAAGCTGAATAAAATAATCTTCACTTTCATGTTGTAGATTTAGGGGTTTAAAGAACAAATTTATGTAATTAATCGGTAAAAACAAGCGTTTTATCGGTTTATTTTATAAATCTTGATAAATTGAGTCAGTTGTCGTTTATATGGTCTGAATATAAATATCGGGTAACCTATCTCAAGATTTTGCGCTTTTATTTCCAAAAAAGGCGCCTAATCAATTTATAGTTTTAGAATCACGCTTACTTTCTAATATGATATGAAACTAATTTTGACACACGGTATTTTTGAGGTAACGACGTATAGATATGGTGTAATACAATGTTTTACTTTGGTGTTGCCCTTCTTTATTTATTTCATTTTATTAAAATCAAAGGCTTTATTATAAATCATAGGGTATTCCTAATACGTATTTCTATGTCATTATTAACACGTATAACAACAAAAAACACCTTCCAAAATCTTGAAAAGTGTTTATTGTATTTGTTTTTTCATAATTTATGGTTTAATTAGTTTTCTACAAAGGTAGGTTACATGGCATAGTTGTACTTTGCTCAATTCAACTTTATACTTGCTCATTTCTAGCTAGAACGTACATAGAACGATGAAAAACAACATGTTATCGAATAATGCCAAATTATCAATGGTTAAATAGAGCATGTTAATGATTAAAGACAGCAAGTCAATTCAAATAATAAATAGTATTATTCTCCTTATTAATCAGGAAAAAGACTACTAAAATAGGCCGATTATTTCTGAGTATTCAATCTAAAATGGTAATTTAAAATCAAAAAATGGACCTAAATATTCAGAAGTGGTTTCTTTAAAATAATGCTGTGTATGGTGTCTAAATAATTCTAAATTTTTATCAAGAAGATCAATAAAAACGAAGTTAAGAAAAGTGCTATTTTTTTTAAAAATGCATTTGAAAACAGACGCGTTCCAAATTGGAAGTTATTGATAAGATGTAAACGTATTGTTTGTATAAATCACATAATTAAATGGTGCCATTAAGTTTAATTTTTTGCAAAATATAAATCAAACAAGGCATAAAATGAATGCTTTTAAAACGGTCTATCAAGATCACTTAGCATTTAAAGAAAAAGGGCCTTTTA